>NZ_PGVC01000023.1:0-162777 GCF_002860225.1 Bacillus sp. V33-4 | reverse complement strand
GGTTCGGACAGGGCAAGGCCAAAAAAGCGAAATCCAGTCAGAAAGCGGGTCTGGTTCGGACAGAGCAGGGCCAAAAAAGCGAAATCCAGTCAGAAAGCGAGTCTGGTTCGGACAGAGCAGGGGCAAAAAAGCGAAATCCAGTCAGAAAGCGAGTCAGGTTCGGACAGAGCAGGGCCAAAAAAGCGAAATCCAGTCAGAAAGCGAGTCTGGTTCGGACAGAGCAGGGGTAAAAAAGCGAAATCCAGTCAGAAAGCGGGTCTGGTTCGGACAGCGCAGGGCCAAAAAAGCGAAATCCAGTCAGAAAGCGGGTCTGGTTCGGACAGGGCAAGGCCAAAAAAGCGAAATCGCAGTCACAAAGCGGGTCTGGTTCGGACAGGGGAAAGCCAAAAAAGCTCGATCTAGTCACAAGCGAGTCTGGTTCGGACAGGGCAAGGCCAAAAAAGCTCGATCTAGTCACAAAGCGGGTCTGGTTCGGACAGGGCAAGGCCAAAAAAGCGAAATCCAGTCAGAAAGCGAGTCAGGTTCGGACAGCGCAGGGCCAAAAAAGCGAAAGCCAGTCAGAATGCGGACCAAGGGACAGATAAAGTTTTAATAATTTATGCTTTAACTGGAGTAAAAGGCCCGGATCGCACAGATCCGGGCCTTTACTATCTAGGTGATAAGCCATGCATAATAAACTGGATGGTCCGCTCAATCTCTAAATCATCTTCCCAGTCCTCTTCAGGAAACAGCAGGTAGCGCCCGATTATATAACCGAATATTGTTGATGCTGTAAGCCGGACTACACTGTAAGGAGGGAGATCGATGATTTGCCCCTTAGCCTGGTAGTAATGGATAAGCTCAGTGAATCGTTCGTAAACCTTTTCTGCTAAGTGCTCTTTAAAAAGTTTCTTTAATTCTGGATGGAACGGTATTTCCTGGAAGAGAATCTTGAAAAGCGGCAAATTATTTTTGAAAAATATTACCCTGTTTTCGATCATCGCCCTTAAAAAATCTTCGTAGTTCTCATATCTTGTATTCAGAACTTTATTTAAATCGTTGATCACAAACGGAGCGATAAATTTGGCCATCATCGGAACAACAATTGACAATAACAAGTCTTTTTTTGTTTTATAATGACGGAAAATCGTTCCTTCCGCAACACCAGCTTTCTTGGCAATCTCGCTCGTTGAAGTGGCGGCAAAGCCTTTTTCTGAAAAAGACTCAATCGCGGCGGCGATGATTTTTCTTTGTTTGTCCGTTAAACCATCCTTTTCCTCTTCAAAAAATTCTTCAATGATAGAATCCTGGTCCGACATTTTTTGCTCCCTCATCCGTTATTTGTCCATTAAACAACATTGTAAAGGAATTCATTTTAAAAGTGAATCAGAGTTGATTTTATATTTTACGGTATCTTTTCAATGTAATGATGTTCAAGAACATAAATAGGATAGAGAATCCGGCCAGCACTAGTAAATCTATATAAATCTCACCGAGCCCATACCCGCGCACCATGACGTCCCTTAAAGCATCAGCTGCATAAAATAGGGGCGTGAAAGGGCCAATCCAGCTTAACCAATCAGAAATGGTCTCTAAATTAAATAGACCGGAAAAGAAAATTTGCGGAACGACGACGATTGGAATAAACTGAATCATTTGCAGCTCATTGTTTGCAAAGGCCGATAATAAAATTCCGAGTGTAAGTGCTGATAAAGATAAAATAAGGGTAATCAATAGCACGTATAAGAAGGATCCTTCCATCATCATATTTAAGACATAAATCGCATACCAGGCGATGATTCCCGCCTGCAGCATCGTGAAGATCCCGAAGCCAAGGACGTAGCCAACGACAATTTCCCAGCGTCGGAGTGGACTGGATAGAAGCCTCTCCAATGTCCCGGTTGTTCTTTCGCGCAGAAAAGAAACACCGGCGATCAAAAAAACAAAGAAAAACGCGAAGAAACCAAGCAGCACGGGGCCAAAATAATCAAACTGTCCCATTTCACTGGAGCCGTGGTAATAATCAACCTCCGGTTCAGGTGCGCCATCTTGCTGGAGAGGTTTAAGCGCCCTATTCATCCACTTCATAACAGCTCCATTTACGCTCGGGTCACTTCCTTCAACAACGACAGAAGGTGTTTGCCCATCGAGTTTTAGATATCCATCTATTTCTTGTTCCGATAAATCTGTTTTTGCCTGTTTAGTAGACTCATATTCTGATATTTTGGCATCTTCCAAGTCCATTTGATTGATAACTTGTTCGGGAAAGCCAACCAACCCGATTTTCGGAGTGTAATCATCACCATTAAAGACAAGATGAAGCATTGATAATATTAAGATCGGGGCTAAAATCATCAACGCCATCGTCCGCTTATCACGCAAAAATTGCCGCAAAATTCTTATCACTAATGCACCGATTCTCACGATTTTGCACCTCCATAGCTTAAAAATGCTTCTTCGATAGTGGCAGTCCCCGTATTGGCTTTTAATTCTGCCGCAGATCCAACCGCAATCAGCCGTCCCTCGCGAATCATTCCGAGTCGATCACATTTTTCCGCTTCGTCCATGACATGGGTCGTGACGATAATGGTCGTTCCTTTTCTTTTAAGCGCATAAAAGCTTTCCCAAACGTTTTTTCTTAATACAGGGTCAATGCCGACAGTCGGTTCATCGAGTATGAGCAGCTCGGGTTCATGAAGCAATGCAATCGCGAGCGACAAGCGGCGCTTCATCCCCCCGGAATAATTGGATACGAGCTTTGTCATGTGTTCTGACAGCTGAACGATTTCCATTACTTCATTCATTCTTTGTTGGCGCTCACGGCCTTTTAAACGATAAAGAGAAGCGAAAAACTCGAGGTTTTCCTTTGCTGACAGTTCACCATACAGCGCATCGGACTGAGCCATATACCCAATCCTTTCAATCAGGGACAATGACGGCATTTTTTGATTGAAAATAAAATTACTTCCTTCTGTTGGAGTGTCAAGACCCACTAACTGCTTTACGAGTGTTGTCTTTCCTGCCCCAGAAGGACCAAGAAACCCAAAAATTTCACCCATTTTGATATCCAGGTTAATATCGGCGAGCACTTGCTGATTTCCAAAAGACTTGGAAACATTCTGGATCGATATAATGTTCTTTTCCATACGAAGATCATCTCCTTTATGAAAGTGAGTAATCACTCATTTTTATTTTAAAATGAAATGACTTGTTTGTAAAGTGAGTAATCACTCACTCGTTAAAAAACAAAAAAATGCCCAAAGGCATTTTTTTGTTATAAAAACTCAATCTCCATCGAATTAACCTGTGAAACAAGCAATTCTTCGTATTGTTTCTGTGCAAGGTATTGGATTTCTTGCTCGCTGGCTTTAGGGTTTTCTTTCGTTACTCTTTCAATCAAATCCTGCTGAACCTTTTGCGAGAGAACGATCAGTTCGTATTGCGTCCGCTCGGTATCCCAAAATTTATCTTCGCCAAAGTCATTGATTAACTTTTGTGCTGCTTCCGATTGTTGATATTGCTCCCAGACTTGGTCAATCTCAGCCTTTACTTCATCCGGGGCAGCTTCATGCCCCTTTTCAAGCGCAAGCAGCGCCATGGAACGAAGGCGGATGATTTGTGTCAACAGCTGGTTTTGGTCTTCATTCAACTTTTCCTGGGCATCCCAATAGGCCATTGCCTCTTCCAAAGCTTTTCCTTTATATTTTTCATTATCAGCTTCGCGGCTGATTTCGATATGAAGCTTGTTAATAAAACGGTAAAACTCGAGGTCATCATTGGTGATCCACTCACCGTTTAAGGTGGCAACTCCCTTGGCGCCCTTCACTTCATATTGAACGACTTTCTCCGTTTCTTTGCCGTCCTTTTCCATCGTAAATACGATTTCCCACTTGCCTTCCATTGGCAGTTCCGCCTCGCCGGCATAAATGCCATCTTCCTTTTCGGCAAGGGCAATATCGAAGCTGCCGTGATCCATATTAACCATCGAAAGAGCGGCCGAGACCTTCAATCCTTCGACTGCTTTATCTCCATCGGTTACCTTGATCTCAAACGGGACCGCTTTTTCTTTTGAAAAATAGAGCGGCTTTGTAAAATTCACCTCCCAATCATTACTTTCACTGCAGCCGGATAACAGGATCAAGAGGAAGATGATCAATCCGCTAAACAACTTTTTCATTATCGTAATCCCCCAATCGTTGTGCCTTCATAAATTCAGTTACCGTATACTTTTTAATGATGCTGTTTTCCAAGAATGCGACATGCGTACATACCTGCCTAATCTCATCGAGGTGATGGGATGAAAGGAGGATCGTTTTCCCGGACAGGGATTTCAGCACCTCGAGAATTTCTTGTCGTCCCATCGGATCTATCCCGCTCGTTGGTTCATCAAGAATAAGAATATCTGCATCCTGATAAAGTGTAATCGCAAGGCCGAGCCGCTGCAGCATTCCTTTTGAATACTGCTTTACCTTAGTATCGCGGTCGTCCCAAAGGTTCACTGCTTTTAGCGAAATTTCAATTTCCGCCACATCAGGCTTTCCGCTTGCCGTCCCGGCGAAAAACAACATATTTTCCATGCCTGTTAAAGCAGGATAGAGCATAAATTTTTCGGGAAGAAAGGCAATTTCGTTTTGGAATGTCCGCTTCTTTCCCGTCCGGGTTATATCGTTAATTTTCACCGTTCCCTGTTTAACAGGGAGGAGGCCGAGCAGGCTATTGATAAATGTTGATTTCCCGGCTCCATTTCTTCCGACAAGCGCACAAATCTCACTCTTTTCAATCCGCAGGTCGATATCGGCAAGGACGATTTTTTTGCCAAATCCCTGGGTTAATCCGGTTACTTCAATCATTCATATCCCTCCTTGCGGTGCATCGTAACGGAGGCTGTCATAGAAATTGTCAGCCAGATCACCAGATTTGCTGTTAAAAAGATTGCGGGTTTCGTCCATAGAAACGATTCAAACAGTTTGGACATATGCCCGGATGAGTAGACGCCAAGCCCTGACTCAAGGTAAACGCGCACAGCTTGAATCGGGTTTAGAAAAAAGGCGGCCGAAAAGAGTTTGATATTTTCATAGGATACGTCAGGGAGCAGCGAGAGCAGGACGATATCGTGTAAGAAGAAAAAATAAAACCAAATAAGAACGGTAAAGCCAACAATTTGGATTTTCGACCTGCCAATGCTGCCAACAAAGGCGCCAATTTGTGTGAATACGATCATTAAGCTGAGAACAGCAATGATAAAGGTTAAATAGGCGCTGAAATCGGGTTGAAAATAAATTTTCAGCGGCAGTAAATAGACAAATAACCATATCAATATCAAGCCGGTTAATACAACTTGAATGGCCACGCTCTTTTTAACGAGAAACGTGAAATAGCTTTCCTGTTTGGAGAGCAGCATGATCATTGTTTTTTGTTCTTTTTCCTGATAAACAGAAAAGGCACTGAAAAACAGGCAGAGTACGGGAATTACATAAATAAGTGCATCAAACAGGTTGATCAGGAGGACGTAAAAACCCTGGTCGAATGAAAGAACAGAAGACTGGATCAGCAAGGCGGCCGAAAGCAGAACAATGATGATACCAGCCAGCCAGAATCCTTTTCCTCTTAAGCTTTCCTTCCATTCCTTCCAAATGTAATACATAGTCGATTTCTCCCTCTTATTAAAATCAGCAGAGCAATCACTGCGGCGAAAATAAGCCAACCCTTTTGAAACTCTTTGTTTGTGGTTTGCACAAGCGGATAGTGGTCTTCAAACATTTTGTCATTTTTTTGTAAAAGGCCGTTGATTCTGTCGAACAGCTTTATTGCCGGGCTTTTTAAAAATAAATAGGTTAATTCTTGATCTTCGATTTGTTCATAAAGTGAAGAATAATAGGAAACCGGCTGATCGCCAATCCCGTTTTGGTCCAAGTCAGCTAACGGAAACTGCGGTCCCCAATCGTTTCCTGTTCCATCGGCATTCCATGAATTATCGGCGCTCCCGCCCAGGGTGAGCGCAGGGATGGAATTACCGTGAATTTGATTCTTTGAAAAAACCTGTTCGCTTGAGCTGGCCCACAGTTCAATACCAATTTGATTTTGGATGATGCGGTTATTGGTAATCATGTTTCGTGACGATTGATCTATATATAACCCTCTTTGATTCAGATAGAAAGTGTTATTCTCAATTTCATTGTCGTTAGCTGATAAAATCAGCAAACCGAAGGACCGGTGGCCATAGTTGAAAATAAATTCGTTGTTGGTCAGTGTCAGGCGGTTGGAATTCATCACCGCGGCACCGCCGCTATTTAGGGTAAAGATGTTGCCTTTAAAAATATTATCATCAGAGTACATATAGTGGAGCCCGTATCGTGTTTCACTAATATGATTGTTAATGGTTCGGTTATTGTTTGCATAGTCAAAAAACATTCCGTCCCTTGAGCCTGAGATCCGGTTGTTTTCAAATATATTGTTATTTGAGTAATAAACATGGAGGCCATTGCCCTGTCCGGCAATTTCCCCGTTTCCGCTGCCGGAAATGACGGAGTTTTTGATCGTATTATGATCTGCTTTGCTTAAATAAACGCCGTGATACGAATTTTTAACCGTTAAATTGTCCAATACATTGTGATCTGAATAGATTTTAACGGCAGCATATTCCTCGGCTGAGTTTCGATTCATGCTGCTTCCACTAACAGTAAGATCGTGTAATTCAACTCCAGAGGCATGAATTGAAACAACATTTCCTGTGCCGTCCCCTTTAATGCTCGTTCGAGTCGAACCGATCAGCGTCAGCGCCTTGGAAATTGCGATATTGCCTTGGTAAGTTTTATTTTCCAGCTGAAGGACGGCGCCTTCTTCAGCTGAATCAATCAGCGCCTGTAGATCTTCTGCGGCTGCAGCCCGATCATCAGGCCATCCGAATAGGACAATGGCGGTCATAAAGAAAAAGGCGATCAGCTTTCTCATCTTCGGCGATCCTTCCATAAAGGAATCACAATCAGAATAAACGCCGCCATGATCAGGTATGATCCTATCCCTAGATAGCTCGTTGTAATAAAGTTGGCAATCTGGTTTTCTCCTAACATAGGCGGGACAAAAGGATCTACTTTAATCGGAGCCGTCGGGCTTAAGTTCGTACCAAAATTGTTAAGCCAGCGGTATAAATCGTAAACACCAAGCAATCCGCCCACCATGAAGACGGCGATCAGCCCATAGAGGATTGATTTTCTGCGCAGCAATGCTGTTGCCAGCGTTAAAAGCGCCAGGCCGCCGATTATATAAGCTAAATAGCTTAACTCAGGAAAGTTTTCTTCACTGAATTCGGCCATTCCGATGTAATGATTGAGTCCGTTGACAATGTCAATTTGTCCATCCAGTTTATTTGGATAGACGATGATATTCAATCCTTCCGGATATTGCGGAGCAAAGAACTCCATTCTCCACCACGGAAAGAAAATTGAAGCAGCGACCAGTATTGCCGCACACACAACAAACAGTGATGAGATTCCGGATAATCGCTGTTGTTTCAGGGTAATCACACCTTTCTGAAAACGGGATAAGGGTATCCAAGTGTCATTAGATACCCTTTTCCTGGTTTAGTTCTTCGGTTTTACAAGAAAGTAACCGGTCATTTCCTGATGCAGGGCCGAGCAGAAATTCGTACAATAGAGCGGGAATGTTCCGGCTTTATTGGCCGTAAATTCGATTGTATTGGTCTGTCCAGGCTGCACTTCAATATTCAGGTCATAGCCGTTAATCGCGAAACCGTGAGTGATATCCTGATCGAAATCGATGTTGGTTAAGTGGATAAACACTTTATCCCCTTCGTTAACCGCGATTTCATCAGGGCGCTCTGCTTTTGCATCAAAGATAAATTTGGAACGCATCGCAATTCCATAAACGTGTACTTCATTGCCGTTTCGGACAATTTTCGTATCCTCCTGTTTATAAACGGCATCTTTATTTTTCTCATCCTTTGGATAAACGGAGATCGTTTTAATTTTGTCGGCTTTGATCATCTGTGCATAGTGCGGCTCAGGGTTTACTGGAGCCGATTGAATGACCTCCATCTTCTTGCCGCGTAAATCAATCAGCTGCATTGATTCAGGATGGGAAGGACCGACGGAGAGATAGCTGTCCTTGGCAATTTTATTTAATGCGACAATATATTTTCCATCAGGAGAAACAGAATCGCCTTCGGCTGCGGCAGCATGCCCGGGTGAATATTGGACAGGGACGCGGTCTAATGTCTCTCCTGTAGCCGGATCCCATTTGACGATTTCAGAGGAGATGAACATCGTTGTATAGGCCAATCCTTTATCATCAAACTGGGTGTGGAGCGGCCCAAGCGCATTTTCCGGGTTGACTTCTCTTTCCATGACAGATTCATATTTCAGGACCGGAATACCATTGCGTTCCTCGGCAAAATCACCCTTTTCAATCGCTGCGAACGCTTTTTCAAAGGAAAAAACAGTCATCGCAGGCGCGAGTTTGCCTGACGCAATAAAGTATTTACCGTCGGGCGTAACATCGACTCCGTGAGGCGATTTCGCTACCGGGACTAAATAAATTCCGCCTTTATGCTTTTCCGGGAAAATCATTTTTTGTCCGGTTACTTCGTCGTACTGTCCGTCCTTGACCTTCTGTTCAAGCTCTTTCCAGTTAAACAGAACGATATAATCGCGATCCGCCTGGGAGGCGTTGATTTCAAGGTTTGTTGTCGCTTCTTCGGTATTGTAAGTCGTCAAGACAGCCCAATCAGCCGATCCCTTTTTCCCGGCATCCGATAGATCATAAGACCAAGGCGGCAGAGCCACCTGATAAGCAATGTTCAACTTTTCACTGCTCTGGTCAAATGTGACTGCTGACATAACACCGCGGTACTTCTCGCTGTATTCATCAAGAGGTGCGTACTCTCTGCCAATCGGTACGGCAAAACGGGTCGGCAGGAACATGTACTCGGTGTTTTCAGTTACAAATGCTGCACAGTGAGGGCCGCTGGTATTTGGAACATCGATAATATCTTTTGTTGTAAACGTTTCCAAATTCATCGCGGCTGCACGGCTGTTGCCTACATCTGTGGCAAACATATATTTTCCGTCATATTCACCCTTCGTTTCGGAAAAAGCCGGGTGATGGAGGTCGCCCCATGTGTAATCGCCGAGCATTTCTTTCGTATGAGTATCCCAGCCATAACCGGTTGCTGAATCTTTGGAGAATACCGGAATCGTCCGAATATGGCGCATCGAAGGCACCCCGTAAATAAACATTTGACCGGAATGGCCGCCGGAGGCAAACAAATAATACTCATCTTTTTCGCCAAAAGGTACATACACCTTTTCAGCATTGCTATTATTATTGCTGTCATTTGTTGCTTCGCTGCGCGGTCCGGGTGAAAAATCAGCAAAGAATACCATCGCCGCCATAAAACCAGCTATTAGCCCCGTAACGGCAGGAATCCACTTTTTCATTCAGGCTGCACCACCTTCATCTTATTTTTCTGAAGCTTGTTTCAATAATTCTGCAATCTGGCTGATTTCTTCGTCTGTTAATGGGTTGCCACTAATGACACCCGACATAACAGCCGACGTTGGCTCTTTTAAAAACTCTTGGAGCGGTTTTCCATGCTTTCCTTCAACATTACTGAAAGCCTGGGATAAATCAGGGCCTGTTGCTCCGCCTTTAAGATCGAGAGAAGCTGCGGAGTGGCATCCAAGACAGCCTTTTGTTTGAAGGATATTACCTTCTGCTGCAACGGTTTCCTCCTCCTTGTTACCCTCGCTGTCCGGATTGCTGTTCGCGGCATTATCGCCTTTACTCGATGCCTCTTCCTGCTGCTCGGTCGGGGCTGTCGATTCAGGCGTATCCGTCGTTTTTCCGGAAAACACATCAAACACTAAATAACCGAGTCCAAGCCCCAATAATGCAAATATAACGAAACTGGCTGCCGCTTTTTGCATTGCTTTCCCCCCTTTATGTTTCTACAGTTTTATCCTATCTCGTTACCTTCGTGGGCAAAGTGATAGAAAGCACAGTTTGCAGGGCCGATTGTGAAACTTCTGTGACGTACAAAGCGATCAAGCTGACACGCTCCATGGACACTGATCGTGACAAATCTCACTTTCTAAACATCCAGACTTGGCTAGAATGAAAAGGATAAGGAAATTGGTCGAAGGGGGTAGACAGAATGACCAATTATAAAGAAAGAATACAGTCCAGCCATGCAGTCCGGCCAACTGATATTGAAGATTTTTTGAGGAAAATAGAAGTGTTTAAAAATTTTCCGAGACAATCAATCCAAGTGATAGATAAGCAGATTATCAAGAAAAGCTATAAAAAAGGCGAGCAAATTATTTCCGAGTATGATGAAGCACAAGGGGTGTTTTTTGTTCATTCCGGAATCGTAAAATTAACGAAGCAGGACGAAGAAGGCAACGAGATCATCGTCTGTATGAAAAAGAAAGGGGATATTTTTGCCGAAGCTTGTCTATTCAACCAGGCAGGGAGTCATTACCCGGCCACAGCGAAAATGGTCAAGGACGGTGAAATCTTTTTCTTAAATACGGTTGATTTAGAATATGAGCTGATGATGTCCCCGGAGCTTTCTATTGAAATTATCCGCTATATGAGCGCGGAGCTTCGCGAAATGACTTCGATTATGAGGGACCTTGCTCTGTTGGATGTTTATACAAAAACGTTAAAAACGCTCGAAAGGCTTGCCGCAAAATTTGGTGCAACCCGCTGTAATCGCATTCATATAGAACTGCCTATTACTGTCCAGGAGTTTGCTTCTCTCGTAGGAACATCGCGGGAAAGTGTCAGCCGCGTTTTCTCCAAGCTTAGAAAGGATGGCATTATCGATGTGCGCAGTAAAGAAATCGTTATCATTGACTGGTGCCGGTTTTGCTCATTGTTTCATTCGCGGTTATAGCAGTATATACTTTGGTGCAGCTTAATATTAATCTTTGAATATACCGTTCTATTTTTCGCCGCCAATCAACCTGACACGGAACTCTTGTCAGGACTTTTATTTTTTTAGCAAAAAGTTTGCACAACTGTGCCGGTATGTCACAATCGGGTATAATATGAGCAGATAACTGACAGTGCTCATTCAGCGCGTTGACAGCAATAAAGGAGAAATTGTCCAAATGGCTGATTTCCAAACAAGTATTACGATCGACAAGCCTTTAAACGAAGTATTTGCTTTTATGGTCAATCTGGAAAACTCCCCGGACTTTATGCCGAACCTCATAAAGTCGGAAAAAATAACCGATGGGCCGATAAGCGCCGGCACCAAGTATTTGGAGACAAGATATATCAGCGGGCGGCAGACGGTGGCGGAGGTTGTTTTCACCGAATTTAACGAGAACCGGTCATATACGGTCAAAAGCGAGACAAACGGGCTCGGCGTCGTCTTCGATTATAACTTTCAAGAAGTGGACGAAGCGACCCGGATAGAATTCGCCGCAACTATTGAGACGAGCGGCTTCATTATGAAGCTGACGAAACCGCTGCTAGTCAAAATGATTAAACGTGAAGACGGCAACCAGCTTCAGTATTTAAAAGATATATTGGAAGAAAATAAAACAAATTAAAAAAGAGCCGGCCGGCTCTTTTTTAAATTTGACTATTTAAACTTGTAAATCCAAAACCGCTCGTTATTAATCCATGCCAACGCTTGCGGATCGTTATGCTTTAGCTTTTCTTCCATTTCTGCAGCCATCAGTTGCGTTTGGGACCGATGTGCTTTTATCGTCTCGATTTTGATATCGGCGACTTCGCTTACATCGTTGATGATGTCAGCCTGGCCGAGTTCTTCAACACAATTGTTTGAGAAAGCTACACAGTGAAGCTTCGGGCGGCTGGCCGCAGGTATTTTTTCGAGGGCACGAACGACTGCTGCCCCGGACGCGTCATGATCCGGATGTACCGAATAGCCTGGGTAAAACGTGATCACTAGCGATGGATTTAATTCATCAACCAGAGATGTAATCATGTCTGTCAGCTTTGTTTCATCCTCAAATTCAACCGTTTTATCGCGCAGACCCATCATTCTCAAATCTGCAATCCCAAGGACTTTCGCCGCATTTTGAAGCTCTTGCTTACGAATCAACGGAAGTGTTTCCCGCGTTGCAAATGGGGGGTTCCCCATATTCCGCCCCATTTCGCCGAGCGTCAGACATGCATAAGTTACCGGGGAACCTTGTCGTACATGGGTGGCAATCGTTCCGGACACACCAAATGCTTCATCGTCCGGGTGTGGGAATACGACAAGTACGTGTCTTTCTTTTTCCATTAGATACATTCCTTTCTGGGCGGTAATCGCTCTATTCAAAAGGGGACTGGCTAATTTGCAGGGCAACAGCCAGCTTCCCGTTCGCATCATGACCGGCCATTAACAAACGGTCTGCGCCATCGAATTCATAGTGGGTAATTCCTTCTGCATATACCCAGCCGTACTCAAGCTTCAAGCCGACACGGAATGGCCCGGGTCCAGTAATCCTCCCGTGTTCATACTGAATTTTCGCATTGCGGATATATGCTCCCGCCGAGAAAAACGATTGGTCAACATGGGAAGCGTATGCTCCGTTTGTCGTCTCCATATGGACAAACACTGGTTTGTTGGCAAAGTGATCAATCGCTTTCTGGACTTCTTTTTGACTGACAACCTCCACGTGTACTCCCCCTTTCAAAAAAACTCCTCAATATAAGCTGTATATAAAATCATCATTTTAAACGCGAGTGCTACTTTATATTACTAAATAATAGAGAGAATTGCGAAGCAGCCGCTTTTGAAACATGATTGCTTAGCGCTTCTTTATGTAATAACAAGTTATCTCAAAAAACAGGGCCACATAAACGGCCCTGTCTGACTTACTGATTTTATCTGTGTTCAGCGTTTTCCTGCGCCAAAATGACGGTAGGCTCCGTGCATTGTCGGCCCAACATATTGGTTCAGCTGGAACCCGTGGCTGATCGCTGCAGTGATAAAGTCTTTCGCCACTGCAACTGCGTCAGGAACCGATTTTCCCTTTGCCAGTTCAGCCGTAATTGCTGAGGAATAAGTACAGCCCGCACCGTGCGTGTAGGTGGTTTCAATCCGTTCAGTTTCGTAAAGCGTAAAGTCCGAACCGTCAAAAAGAAGATCAACCGCTTTTTCATGCTCCAGCTTGCTTCCACCTTTGATCAGGACGTATTTCGCCCCTAGTTCGTGGATTTTTAGAGCCGCTTCTTTCATATCGTCAACCGTCTTGATCGGGCCTGTCTTTGCAAGCTGCCATGCTTCAAACAGGTTGGGAGTGACAACCGTTGCCCGCGGCACTAAAATGTCACGCAAAGTTTCTGCAGTCTCCGGATGCAGCACTTCATCTTCCCCTTTGCAAACCATTACAGGGTCGATCACCACGCCCGTAAACTGGTTCTCATCGATGGTCTTTGCAGCCAGTTCAATAATCTCTACCGAACCAAGCATTCCTGTTTTCATCGCATCAAGCCCGACGGAAAGTATCGTTTCGAGCTGCGCTTCAAGCGTCTTGATGTCAATCGGAAAAACATTGTGGTGCCAGTCGTTTTTCGGATCCATGGTCACAATCGTCGTTAACGCGGTCATCCCATACACACCGAGCTCCTGGAATGTTTTTAAATCCGCCTGGATTCCGGCACCGCCGCTCGAATCCGATCCGGCAATCGTTAGTACTTTTTTCATACCCATCTGTTTATGTTCCTCCTTGGAGATTATAGATCATCGCATGTCTTATAGAAATTATAACAATAACAGGGAATATCACAATAAATTCATACTACCGGCTTGCAGTTTTTGAGAAAACTCTAAGATAAGCGGTCACAAAAAATTAACACTGATTAAGAGATTTTGTCACGTTTGCGACAAAATTTTTTTTGTTCTTTTTCATTAAGACCATGTTAATCATGCGTAAAAATCGTTTTTTCTCATTTTGACTATAAAAATACTGCGTAATTATCCATTGTGACAAATGTCGCAGATTGTTTGTTTTTAAGTCTCTTAAAATGAAAGAGGGGAGAAGGTGTTTTTACCTGTATTCTAAAGAGTCTAAGGGGTGGAAGTATGAACGGGAAAGGCTGTCCTGAAGAATATCCGATTACCCTTATCGTCAATGGTAATGAGATAGCTGTATTCCAGCTGACTAACCAGGATCTTGAAGATTGGGTATACGGTTATTTGTATTCAGAGGGATTGATTGAGTCGGCAGATGATATTGAAGAAGTTCAGATCAATGAAGAAACGCTGACACTGTATGCCTCACTGAACAATGAGTTTGCAGAAGAAGCTTTTTTTACAAAAAAGAAACACTATACCGCAGGCTGCGGCAGAGGTGTAACTTTTTTTTCAATGACAGATGTGAAGAAGTTTGAAAAAGTTCATTCTTCTGTCACATATCACTTAAGCTACTTACTTAAAAAACAAAGTGAATTCGCCCGAAACTCACCTTTGTATCTGCAAACAGGCGGTATGCACGGGGCATGCCTTATTGAGGCGGACGGGAAGATCACGATCCGCGAAGACATAGGGCGCCACAACGCTGTCGATAAAATGATTGGTCATGCACTAAGAAAGCGCTTAAATCCAGAAGAGCTCATCTTGCTGACGACCGGAAGGATTTCGTACGAAATGCTTTCAAAAGCAGCGCGATTTGGTTTTGCAATAATCGGTTCGCGAACGGCTGCCACAAAGCAGGCTGTCCAGCTCGCCAAGTTCTTAAATATAGAAGTAGTCGGCTATTTGCGGGGGAAAATGGCGATTCCTTATACTTCATGTGGCCGCATTATTAAAGATTTACGGGAAGTTACTGATGGGGGTTCATCCAATTTTTAGGATTAATTAATAGATGTTCTATTCAAGTAAGAAGAGGGGGATTGTAAATGGAGTTTACTAGAAGGCAATTTTTAAAATTGTCCGGTGCAATGGCAGCTACGATTGCAGTAGTGGAACTTGGCTTTGATGACAAAAAAGCCTGGGCAGATTCGAAGCAATTTAAGATTGCAGAGCTGAAGCCGACACCGACGATTTGCCCATACTGCGGGGTAGGCTGCGGGATTCTTGTTTATTCGCAAGGGGACGATGTCATCTATACAGAAGGGGACCCCGATCATCCGATCAACGAAGGGAGCCTTTGCAGTAAAGGGACAACGGTCCGCCAGGTTTATACTTCGGACCGCAGGATGAAAAAACCGCTGTACCGTGCGCCCGGAAGCAGCAAGTGGGAAGAAGTCGATTGGGATTGGGCGTTGAACCGCATCGCTCAAAAAACGAAGGAAACGCGGGATCGCACGTTCAAAACGAAAGAAAATGGCTTGACTGTCAATAAAACGGAAGCGATCGCAAGCCTTGGCGGTGCAGCTCTGGATAATGAGGAAACTTATTTAATCGGCAAGCTGCTGCGGGCCGGTTTAGGATTAACCTATATTGAACACCAGGCCCGAATATGACACAGCTCAACGGTTGCCGGTCTGGCACCAACATTGGGTCGAGGAGCAATGACGAATCACTGGAACGATCTTCAGCATACCGATGTAGCAATGATTATCGGTGCGAACCCTGCTGAAAATCATCCGATCAGCATGAGATGGATTTTAAAAGCAAAACAAAAAGGCGGAAAAGTAATTTCTGTTGATCCGCGCTATACACGGACATCAACGCAGGCAGATGTTTATGCACCATTACGTTCAGGTGGAGATATCGCCTTTATTGGCGGATTGATCAATTATATTCTTGAAAATAATCTATTCCATAAAGAATATGTGGCAGCCTATACGAATGCCTCTTTAATCGTGGCCGACAGCTACTCGTTTGATGATGGATTATTCAGCGGCTATGATCAATCAACAAGAAGCTATGATAAAAACAAATGGACATTCAAAAAAGGTCCGGATGACAAGTATTTAAGGGATGAAACGCTTCAGGACCCCCACTCTGTCTTCCAGCTGTTGAAAAAGCATTATTCCAGATATGACATTGACACAGTGACGGCTGTAACCGGGACACCGAAGGATGCATATTTGAAGGTAGCTGAGACATTCGCGTCAACCGGAAAGCCAGGCAAAGCGGGAACGATTATGTATGCGATGGGAGCAACCCAGCATACGGTTGGGACGCAAAACGTACGGGCGTATACGATTTTACAGTTGCTGCTTGGCAACATCGGTGTACAGGGCGGTGGCATCAATGCGATGCGCGGCGAGTCAAACGTCCAGGGGTCGACCGATTTTGCACTGCTCTACAATAACGTAAACGGTTATATGGAAGTTCCGACAGCCGCGCCAGAAGAAGCGACCTTAAAGGGTTTTCTTGAAAAGGTAACTCCAAAGGCTGGTTACTGGACAAATAAACCGAAATTTTATGTCAGTATGCTGAAAGCTTACTACGGGGATAACGCCAATCAGAATAATGAATTTGGCTATCAGTATTTACCAAAGCTGACACCGAAAAAAGATTATTCGCATATGAAACTATTCGAAGCGATGTATAAAGGCGAGCTTGAGGGCTTGTTCCTGTTCGGCACAAACCCCGTTGTCGGCGGACCGAACGCAGGCAAAGAAAAAGAGGCACTGAGCAAATTAAAATGGATGGTCGCGATCGACCTTTGGGAAACGGAAACATCCGCCTTCTGGCAAAAAGAGGCTGGATCTGATCCCGCTTCGATTCAAACCGAAGTTTTCCATCTGCCTGCCTGCTCGTCTTTTGAAAAAGAAGGGTCGATTACAAACAGCAGCCGCTGGATGCAATACCGCTGGCAGGCAATTAAACCAAAGCATGAATCAAAAGCCGACCTGGAAATTGTTCATATGCTCGCAACGCGCATCAAGGCATTGTACAAAAACAGCACCAATCCGGCAGACGAGCCAATTAAAGCAATGACCTGGGATTATGGGCATGGCGACCATCCCGACATTGATCTTGTATGCCGCGAAATCAACGGGTATGATATGGCAACGAAAAAGCTGGTGCCGGGCTTTGCGAAACTCGCTGATGATGGATCTACTTGCAGCGGCAACTGGATATACAGCGGTTTTTATCCTGAAGAAGGAAAAAATCTCGCAAAGAGCCGCGATAATAAAGATACGGGCATGGGCAACTTCTTAAATTGGTCGTTTGCATGGCCGGCGAACCGGCGGATTCTGTATAACAGGGCATCAACCGATCCGAGCGGCAAGCCGTGGTCAAGGGACAGGGTAGGAATTTACTGGGATGCTTCGAAAAATCTATGGACAGGAAACGATGTTCCCGATTTCACGAAAGACCGCGCTCCCGATGCTGCAGGCGGAAAAGATGCATTCTTTATGTTGCCGACTGGCCTTGGCGGGATATTTGCCGGGGTGAACGAAGGGCCGTTCCCTGAACATTATGAACCGTTCGAAAGCCCGATTCCAAACGCTTTCTCAAGTATACAGCTAAATCCTGCCGTGAAATTTGGCTTGGAAGAACTGAATCCTAAGGGCGATGCAGCGAAATACCCGTATATTGCGACAACGTACCGGGTTTCTGAGCACTGGCAGTCCGGATCGATGACCAGGAACCAGGAATGGCTCTCAGAGCTGATGTCCCACATGTATATTGAAATCAGCGAGGAGCTTGCCAAAGAAAAAGGGATAAGCAATAAGGACAAAATTATTGTGTCTTCAGCCAGGGGTGAAATCGAGGCTTTCGCAATGGTGACAAAACGCTTTAAGCCTTATACCTTGCAAGGCAAAAAGGTCCACCAGATTGGAATGCCATGGCATTTTGGCTACAAGGGTATCGTCACCGGTGAGACGGCCAATCGCCTGACTCCTCATATTGGTGATGCTAATACGAATATACCGGAATATAAAGCATTCCTGTGCGATGTAAGGAGGGCGTGATCATGGCAGATTACATTAAATTCGTCGATGTGACGAAATGCGATGGGTGCCGGGCTTGCATGGTAGCGTGCAAAAATTGGAATGACCTTCCTGCAGAATTTGAAGACTTTCAAGGAAGCTATCAATCTCATGAAAAGATAACAGCAAACACGTGGAACGTCCTGACCTTCAACGAACAGGAAAATTCTGATGGCGACTTTGACTGGCTATTCCGGCATTCATCCTGCCTGCACTGTGTTCAGGCGGCCTGTGAAAAAGCCTGTCCGGAGGATGCGATCAGCCATACCGAATTTGGTTCGGTCGTGATTGACGCAGACAAGTGTGTAGGCTGTGGATACTGTGTGCAAAACTGTACGTTTGATGTAGTAAAGCTGGCAACCTATCAAGATAAGAATGGCAAGGAATACAAAAAAGCACAAAAATGTACGCTCTGTACGGACCGGCTTGAGCAGGGCCTACAGCCAGCCTGCGTAACAGCCTGTCATACAGAATGCCTCATTTATGGGGACAAGGCAGAGATTTTAGCAGAAGCTGAAAAACGTCTTGCTAACATCAAGGAGCGCTATCCGAATGCAAATATTTATAATCCGCAAGGAATTGATGGAACGATGACGGTTTATTTACTTGCAGATAAACCGGCTGTTTACGGTCTTCCTGAGGATCCGAAAATCCCGCTTTCACAGGTGGTTTGGAAAGATTATGCACAGCCAATCGGGAAAGCGATGCTTGGCGCGACAACAATGGCGGTTATCGGGGCAGTCATTTCGAATTCGTTTTTGAAAAAGAAAGATCCTGAACAGGGAGGCCATGACCATGACCAATAATAATCAAAAAATGGTAAAGCGTTTTAGCAAGCCGGTTATTATTGCCCACTGGCTAAATGCAGGAGCCTTCTTTCTTCTTTATCTAACGGGCCTGCCTATGTACACCGAATTGTTCGACTGGGTCTATGTTGTTTTTGGCGGGCCGGCGGGAGCAAGGCTGGTCCACCGGATTGGCGCAGTCCTGTTTATTCTGCCGGTTGTCTATATTTTGTTGGCCGACCCAAAAAGCTTTTTTTACTGGATCAAGCAGATCCTGACCTGGAAGTCTCATGACTTTCAATTCTTTCTTCAGTTTCCGAAAGAGTTTTTCGGCGGACATGCGAAAGTTCCGAAGCAGGACTTTTATAATGCCGGTGAAAAGCTCAATTCATTGCTGGCGATTATAACCACGATTATGTTAATGGGTTCCGGGTTCATTATGTGGTTCCCAGCTTATTTTTCTCAAAGTATGATTATGTGGGCATACCCGCTTCACAATATCGGCTTGGGACTGTCGATTGCTGTCGTCGTTGGCCATATCTATTTATCGGTCGGCCATCCCAATTCCCGTGTCTCTCTGCGCGGGATGACAAAGGGAGATATTCCCGAAACATATGCAAAAGACCATCATGGCCGCTGGTACGATGATCTGAAGCAAGATGGGTCACCAAAGAAAAAGCAGGCGTAACAAAAAACGATAATCTATCAAAAACAATTCATCGACAACAGTGAAGGTGCTGCCCGCATGGGCGGCCCTTCATAGTTATTAGAAAGAAAAGAGGGGTAACGATGGGAAAAACAAATGTGCTGACAGCCGATTATGAACAGCTCCAGACTGATATTATTACCTTGCATGAACAGTGGCTCGAGCGGATATCCGAAAATCAATTGATTGCGGAGCCGCATCCAGCAAAATATGAATACCCGGTAATTCCCGGATTGGCACTTTCGATAAACTACCAACAATATAAACAGTTTATAATAGAATTATTGGATCTCCTTAACAGCAAGCAGCCGCAAACGATGGAGGCGGCAAAGGGCCTTCCTGCTCTTTTAACAGACGCAATGGCAGAGTCCTGGTTTCATCAGGCAATTTCAATGAACAGCTTTTATTTTGAAAAATTTTCATCTGAATATAATATTCCGCAATGGCTGCCTTTTTTTGCAGCGGAGCATGCTGTGCGCCCTTATTTACAGAAAGCTGCCGCTGAGCTTCGTGAGCAGCTGAAATTGGCTGATCATTCACATGGCTGCCCGGCATGCGGAGAGCCGGCCCGGCTTGCCGTCATCGGGAAAAAAGGAAAAAAAGAGCTAACTTGCCCGCGTTGCTGCTATAGTTGGGAAGAAAAGAAAATCAGCTGTGCCCAGTGTGGAAATGATGATCATCATCAAATGCTCATACTTAAAATTGAAGATGATGAAAGTATGCAAATCCATGTGTGTAAAGCCTGTAATGGGTATACAAAAGTAGTTGATACAAAAAGGCTGCTGAAGAAAGAGCACTCTGCAATATTGGACTTGAAGTCGATCCATCTTGATTATATAGCGCAGGAAAGAGGGTATGGGATTCCCGGTTCTATTGAAACACATTAAAAAGCAATGGGGTGATCGATTTGCAAGCGACCGGAATTATTCTTGCAGGCGGGAAATCAAGCAGAATGGGTACTAACAAGGCATTTTTGGAGGTCGGTAACCAGGCTGTTATCGAACGGATTATTGCCGAGCTTTCGAAAATAGTCAGTGACCTTGTGGTGGTGACGAACCACTTTACAGAATACCAATCTTTAGGTGTGCCGATGACAGAGGATAACTGGAAAGGAAAAGGACCGCTTGCAGGGATGGAAGCCGGCCTTTTGGCATCAAAGCATGACAAAAATCTTGTCGTTGCTTGTGATATGCCTTTCATTTCTGTTAAACTCGGTCAATTCTTGCTGGAACAGCTTAATCAGTACGAAGCAGTTGTGCCGGAAATAAACAGCCGGCTCCATCCCCTTTTTGCTGCTTACAGTAAAGAGACTGTGCCGTCGATCCAGGAATCATTATCAGAAGATCAGCTCAAAATTAGAAGTTTTCTCCACAGGGTCAATTCCAAAATATTTAAAGAACATGAACTTTCCGGTCTGGGGCTTGATGGTGCCTCATTATATAATATGAATAATCCTGATGAGTACAGACAAGCTTTACAATTAGCAAAACAATTCAAGCAAGACGGACAAAAAGGCAGCGATCAGCGATGAAATTTTTCCAGGTTAAATCAGTTGAGGAAACCTTCCAGTTAATTCACGAAAATATTCAACCAATTACCGATAAAAAGACTAAGCCGTTATTGGAAGCACTTCATTACGTCTTAGCTGAAGATATATATGTACAAGAAAATGTCCCGGAATTTCGCCGTTCCTCCGTGGACGGTTTTGCTTGTTTCGCCAGGGACACTTTCGGATCGTCCGAAAGCATGCCGGGGTTTTTAAAATTAACAGCTGAGGTGCAGATGGGTGAGGTACCTCCTTTTCCCCTCAAGCGCGGGGAAGCGATCTATGTTCCAACAGGAGGAATGCTTCCAGAAGGCAGCGATGCAGTGATCATGATTGAAAACTGTGAAAATCTCGATGGCCTGATCAACCTGTACCGCCAAGTCGCTCCCGGGGAGAATGTGATTTCTGTGGGGGAAGACTTAAGTAAAGGTGAGCTTTTGCTTGCTGAAGGAACGATGCTTCGCTCCCAGGAGCTTGGGGCACTCGCATCACAAGGAATTACCGAAGTCGCGGTTTACCGGAAGCCGGTAGTTGCCTATTTGTCTTCAGGGGACGAAATTGTTCCAATTGAAACCAAAGCGGCTGGCTATGGCAAGGTAAGGGACATGAACGGAGTTATGATTGGTGCCAAGGCGGCTGAATGGGGATTGGACTTTCACTATGGCGGCATTGTCAAGGACGATTATCAAGAGCTTGAAAAGAGATCAAGCCAGCTGCTTGAACAGGCCGATTGTTTAGTCATCTCCGGAGGAAGTTCGGTCGGAACAAAAGACTATTCAGCCAGTGTTATCCAATCTCTTGGCGCTCCTGGCATATTTGTTCACGGTATTTCAATCAAACCCGGGAAGCCGACAATTCTTGCAAATGCGAACGGCAAACCGATTATCGGTTTACCGGGCCATCCTGCATCGGCGCTGATCATTTTTGATCTGTTTGGAAAAGCAGTGGTTGCCCGTCTGCAAGGGGAGGGATCTTCAGAAAAACAGCTTATTTATGCAAAAGCAACAAAAAATATCGCATCTACACCGGGCCGCACGGATTACATCCGCGCTTCCCTTTTTCTAAAGGATGGAGAATGGCAGGCAGAGCCTATTCTTGGTAAATCAGGCCTCATCTCGACACTTATAAAAAGTGAAGGACTGATTGAAATTCCTGCACCGAGTGAAGGGGTTCAAAAAGGAGAGACCGTCCCAGTCAGATTATTTAAATAAGGTGTGAGAAGAATGGCTAAACATAACAACTATAAACGAAAAATATATCTCCAGAACACGCCTCGCGAACAGGCAAAAAAGGAATTGCTCGACAAATATGAACCTGACAGGTTAACCGAATATGTAAAAAGTGCAGATTCGCTCGGCCGGGTTACCGCAGAGCCTATTTTCGCCCGTTTTTCGATGCCTCACTTTCATGCAGCCGCGATGGATGGGATTGCAGTAAAAGCTGAAGCAACTTTTTCCGCCCATGAATCAAACCCGGTTCAGTTAAACCGAAGTGAAGACTTTGTCTTTGTTGATACAGGCAATCCTGTTCCTTCGCCTTACAACGCGGTCATTATGATCGAAAATGTCGAAGAAATCGATGAAGAGACTGTCGAAATTATTGAGCCTGCCGCACCATGGCAGCATATTCGCCCGATCGGCGAGGATATTGTCCAGGAGGAGATGCTGTTTCCGCAAGGACATGCAGTCAGGCCGGCAGATATCGGTGCCCTGCTGGCTTCAGGTGCGATTGAAATCCCGGTTATAAAGAAGCCGTTGGTGACAATTATTCCGACAGGAAATGAGCTGGTCCAGCCAGAGCTTGCTCCTGTCCCGGAAAAACTGATCGAATTTAACGGGATGGTTTTTGCCAATTTTATTCGCGAATGGGGCGGAGAGCCTCTGATTGAAAAGATCGTCAAAGATGACCCGTCCCTGATCCGTACAGCGTTATTAACTGCTGTCGCAAGTTCTGATATCGTGGTCATTAACGCCGGATCTTCAGCAGGTTCGCGCGATTACACCGTCCATATTATCGGGGAATTAGGCACAGTATACACGCACGGGGTGGCAACACGCCCGGGAAAACCAGTGATTCTCGGGGAAATTAACGGGACAATCGTCGTCGGTGTTCCGGGGTATCCGGTTTCAGCTTATTTGGCGCTTGAGTGGTTTGTCAGGCCGCTCATCTGCAAGCATTTGCACATACATGAACCTGAACGCCCGAAACTGCTGGTCACGCTTGGAAGGCGGATTGTGTCAACAATGGGTGCCGAAGATTTTATCAGGATGAATATCGGTTACGTGAACGGGAAGTATATCGCCAACCCGCTAACGAGAGCAGCGGGAGTAACCATGTCATTTGTCCGCGCCGATGGCATCCTTGTCGTACCCCCAAACCAGCTCGGCTACGAGCAGGGGGAGAGTGTTGAAGTGGAGCTATTTAAGCCGGTAAGCGAAATAGCGGGAGCAATTGTTTTTAATGGCAGCCATGATTTAACGATTGATTTGTTGTCAGCTGCAGTTAAGAAGCACAATCCCCACATGAAAATTGTCTCTTCCCATGTCGGAAGCATGGCCGGTTTAGTCGCGATTAAAAAAGGGGAAGCGCATATAGCCGGGACCCATCTTCTTGACCCGGAAACAAAACAATACAACCTTCCTTATATTAAAAGATTCCTGCCCGGCCATGAGCTTGTTCTCTACCCTTTTCTGAAACGGAAGCAAGGGTGGCTTCTCCCTCCGGGCAATCCACTGTCTATTCAAACGATAAACGATATAATAGAAAAAAAGGCAGACTATGTGAACCGGCAAAATGGTGCCGGTACGAGAGTCCTATTCGATCTTCTTTTGAACGATGCGGGCTTTTCCCCTGAACAGGTAAACGGTTATGATCGGGAAATGTTCTCACATCTGAGCGTAGCAGCAGAAGTCAAAAATAATCTGAACGCTGCAGGATTGGGTATTTACCCGGCTGCAAAAGCAATGGGTCTCGATTTTGTTCCATTATCAGATGAAAGCTATGATTTGCTGATGACGAGAGAGTTTTTTGAAAGTGAACAGGGCAGATGGTTAATCTCGATTATTAAATCAAAGGAATTCGAGGAACAAGTCAACAGAATTGGCGGCTATTCACTGCAAGTGGATGCAAAACCGATTATAATATAAATATCAATCGGCAATGGAAGAGGTGACAATCATGAAATACGAGATGACGAAGGAACCGATTAATATCCAATCGGTTATAGATAAAGTAGTCCAGCGGGAAGCCGGTGCGATCACGACATTTATTGGTACAGTCCGTGAATTCACACACGGCAAAAAAACTCTTTACCTCGTTTATGAATCATATGAGACGATGGCGGTAAAGAAGCTTGAGCAAATTGGCAAAGAGATTGCAGAGCGCTGGCCCGAAGCACAAACAGCGATCACCCATCGGATCGGCCGCCTTGACATTACCGATGTTGCCGTTGTGATAGCAGTATCGACCCCGCACCGGGCAGACGCCTATGAGGCGAACCGTTATGCAATTGAGCGCATCAAGGAAATTGTCCCAATCTGGAAAAAAGAGTATTGGGAAGATGGCGAAAAATGGATTGGCAATCAGCTAGAAACTGTTCAATATCCGGCAGGGGGGCCAGAGGAAGGTGATTTGAATGAATAAAATCCTGTTCTTTGCCCATCTTCGCGATATTGCCGGGGAAGAATCGATTATGTTAAATGTAGCCGGAAAAACGGTGTCCGAGTTAAAAGAAATAATCGCTGAAAAGTACTTAGTCGAAAAGCTCGATACGGTCATGACGGCTATTAATGAAGAATTCGCCAGCAATGAAGAAATCATCTACGAGGGCGATGTGATTGCCTTCATCCCTCCGGTCAGCGGCGGCTAAAACAGTCAGGCAATTTGCCTGGCACAAATCAACAAACAAGGAAGCGTCTCGCAAAAATATTGGGAGTTGTTATCATGTCAGAACGGTATTCGCGGCAAGTATTATTTCCTTCGATTGGAGAAGCTGGTCAGCAAAAAATCAGCCAAAAACATGTATTGATTATTGGAGCCGGTGCATTGGGATCAGGAAATGCTGAAACACTGGCACGCGCTGGAATTGGCAGGCTGACAATTGTGGATAGGGATTACGTGGAAGCCAGCAACCTTCAGCGTCAACAGCTATATACAGAAGCAGATGCCGCTGAAAAGCTTCCGAAAGCAGTAGCGGCAGAAAAGCGCCTGAGAGCGATTAACTCCGAAGTGTCAATTCGTTCGATCATTGGTGATGCTACACCGGAAATGCTCGAAGAACTTATCGCGGGAGTCGACTTAATTCTTGATTCCACTGATAATTTTGAAACCAGGATGGCTCTTAATGACATATCGCAAAAATATAATATCCCGTGGATTTATGGTGCATGCGTCAGCAGCTTTGGCATGAGCTTTTCGATATTGCCTGGCCGGACTCCATGCCTGAACTGCTTGCTTAAAACCGTCCCAATTCAAGGACTTACTTGCGATACGGCCGGAATTATTGCTCCTGCGGTCCAGATGGTCATTGCCCATCAGACAGCTGAAGCCCTGAAAATATTAGTTGAGGATTGGGGAGCGATCCGAACCTCGTTTGTCAGCTTTGATTTATGGCGCAATCAATATACAAGCATGAAAATGACAAAGGCGAAAGACAAAGGCTGCCTGTCGTGCGGGGACATAAAAACCTTTCCTTATTTGGAAAGTGAAAACCACACCAAAACAACGGTGCTTTGCGGAAGGGATACGGTACAAATTCGGCCGCCGCACCAACAACAAATCAACTTAAACGACTTGGCAGGCCAGCTTCAACGCCTTGGATACCGTATAAATGGCAATCCATATTTGATTTCGGCTGAAGCGGACGAAAAGCGCATCGTCATTTTTCACGATGGTCGGGCGCTTATCCACGGTACAAAAGATTTATCACAGGCAAAGACCATTTATCAGCGGCTGCTTGGTTAATAGAGATTTGCACAATCAAAAAGCGAGGGATCACAAAACTTTCTTTGTGACCCTCGCTTTTCGATGTCCAGCTCCGACGTACAGGACGTACTGGTGCCGACGTTGCCACAAGGACGTGGCGTTCTTGTCGGCCAGCGCTTGTCGGGGCTGAACGATAGGAACAAACGGCTTTTGGTTTGTTTCCGCAAGGCGCTTCCGCTTTTCGTTTTAATGAACAGTTTCATCTGAAGCGACAATGACTAGTTTTCCTTTGTCCAATTCCACTTCATATCGATCAGCTTCTGATTGACTTAAACCAAGTGAACGTAATTTTGAACGAAGCTCATCACCGCGAGATTTAAACATATTGCCAACCGAATCAAGCAAGCCTTGCTCTTGTAAACCGACGTCTCCTGTGTCAGTGGCATCGGTCATGTGCTCTGAACGGTTTTTATCGTGGGCGAAAATATAAATATCTTCTTTCGAATAACCTTCTGATTGCAATGCTCCGATCATATCAGTGGCTTGAACACCGTTTTCGACTAATTGTACTTTATACATAAAAAATTCCTCCTTGTCATTAATAGTGGGAAACTTGATGAACTGTTTCCTCGTATAGTATGTTTATAACCGTTGTACATAAAAATAAACTTCTTGTTTTAAGTTGATGATTTTGTAAATAAAGAAAAGGGTAGTTGATAGTATCTTATGAAAGAGTTGTCTTCATGACTTTATATCGTGATCAGGAGGAGTTTAAGCTATGGGAATAATATTGGATAATGACTGGGCCGAGCTGCTTGAACCGGAATTTAACAGTCCCTATTATATAAAGCTGAGCGAGTTTTTAAAGAAAGAATATCAACAGAAAACCGTACACCCGGATCAACACGACGTTTTTAACGCGCTTCGCTTTACACCTTATCAAAACGTGAAAGTGGTTTTGCTCGGACAGGACCCTTACCATGGCCCGAACCAGGCGCACGGTTTGAGCTTCTCGGTTAAACCCGGAGTAGCAATTCCCCCCTCGTTGAAAAATATGTATAAAGAACTGCACGATGATCTCGGCTGTCCTATTGCGAACAACGGCTATTTGCGAAAATGGGCCGACCAGGGTGTATTGCTGCTAAATGCCGTGTTAACGGTTCGCGACGGTGAAGCGAACTCTCATCGCGGAAAAGGCTGGGAGTTGTTTACTGACCGGATTATTACGTTATTAAGTGAACGGGAGGAACCGGTTATTTTTTTATTGTGGGGGCGTCCCGCTCAAGAGAAGCAAAAGCTGATTGATACGGACAGGCATTACATTATTCTGTCATCCCATCCAAGTCCATTGTCGGCAAGAAGGGGCTTCTTTGGCAGCCGTCCTTTTTCAAAAGTGAACCAGATATTAAGACAAATGGGAGAAAAAGAAATAGACTGGAAAATTGACAATATTTGATAAGAAACGACATGTTTCACGTGAAACTGTCACCAGTATTGCGCGGTGTTAAGATCATCGATTATACGTTACAATAAGAGAAAAAGTTGAAAAATAAGGGATGGTTATTTTTGGAGAAACAACGGATAAACTGTATAAAGTGCCGTTATTATTATGTGACATGGGACCCGAAATTTCCAAAGGGCTGTAAAGCATACGAATTTAAATCAAGGAACCTGCCCTCCCTTGAAGTGTTCCGGGCTTCCGGAAAACCATGTCTTCGCCATGAAACGAAATAGTAACAGAAGCTTGATCTTTTTTAATATAGAGGTGTAGCGATGAACGATATATCGATTCAGAAGTTAATCGGGAAAATAGAGGAAGAATTAGTGCTGGCAAAACGGGAAGGTGCTGATGCTCGCGTGCGTGAACGAATTTATGCTATAAAAGCCTTATGTGAAATCATTCTTGATGATCACGCCCCGAAGCGGCATCAGCCCCAGGAATCTGCAGCTGCACGGCATGAATTCCAGCCTGCGCCGCTGGCGGTGCAGCAGCCAAAAAAACTTGAGATGGAAGACGGGGCCAACGGTGATTCATTGTTTGATTTCTAAAAAGTCGGGATGTGAGGAGATAGTATATGAAACTTTTTATAATCATTGGCGCCATTAATGCGTTTTTATCTGTCGCTTTGGGAGCGTTTGGCGCGCATGGGCTTGAAGGCAGGATTGAACCGAAGTATTTGGAAACTTGGCAAACAGGGGTAACCTATCAAATGTTTCATGCTACAGGCTTGTTGATCGTCGCCATCCTATTAGGAAAGGTACCTGCCAGCTCTTTATTAACCTGGTCGGGCTGGCTGATGCTGATCGGTATCATATTATTCTCGGGCAGCCTATACGTCCTCAGTGTCACCCGCATTGGCATGCTCGGCGCCATTACCCCGTTCGGCGGACTATCATTTTTAGCCGCATGGCTCCTGTTGATGATATTCGCCATCAAATCTTTGTGACATGAAAAAAGCTTTGCCGAAAACAGGCAAAGCTTTTTTGATAGATAAGTATTTCCTCTCCTACCGCGGAGAATAGGAGGCCAATCCCGGCGTAGCGCCAAATGGATATTCATATTCAATTTCTTCCTCAAAAGTAACATAATCGAGATTTACCATAAGCAGCAAATAGCGCATGCCTGTCTGGGGATCACTCAGGATCAGATGATCGCGTCCAGCCGCTTCAATGATCCCTTTGAAAACTTTCGCATTCCACTCAGGATTGTTTTCAAAGGTCATATAAACCGTTGCCAGCTTTCCTCTGTTCAACCGTAAGATATTTTCAACGTATGATTCCTCCAGAGGCAGCATCCCAGGAATTTGAGGTCCCCCGGTTGGTACTGTTCCTGGTTGAGCCGGTCCGCCTGGTGTCATTTGCGGATAGACCCCCGGTGACACTAAACCTTGGGCGCCGTAAGGCTGTGTGGGCCCGACGCCGGCGTTTCCGTAATAAGGCTGTTGAATTTGCCGATAGCCGCCATAGTTTTCGTATGGGTTAGAGTTCATAGGCTTCATCATTTTCCCTCCTGACATTCATTTGAAATTGATTCATAACTCCTGTTATGGGAAATAACTGCCATCCTTGCATCTCTCTCTGCAACCCGTCCTGTGGTGGTGAGATGAGTTCGGCATTAAAACCCTCACTATTTCATTCATATGAGAGGCTTTAAAGATTAATGCAAAAAAAAGCCCCCGGCATGGCCGGGAGCTCAGGAAAAATTAGTTTACATGAAGAAACTTTTCAATCTTTTCTTCTTCCAAAAGGTTACCGACGAAGAAAGCGCCAAATTCACCGTAACGCGCACTTACTTCATCAAAACGCATTTCATAAACAAGCTTCTTAAACTGCAGGACCTCATCTGCAAACAATGTAACGCCCCACTCATAATCGTCAAAGCCGACTGAGCCTGTGATCACTTGTTTTACGATACCGGCATACTGGCGGCCGATCATGCCATGGCTGCGCATCAGGCTGCGGCGTTCTTCCATCGGCAGCATGTACCAGTTATCATTGCCTTGCCGCCGCTTGTCCATCGGATAAAAGCAAACATGCTTTGTTTTAGGCAGAATCGGATACAAACGGGCTTGGACTTGCGGGTTTTGATACGGATCTTCATCGGCAGGTAAATAATTGCTTAATTCGACTACAGATACGTAAGAGTGGGCCGGAGTTGTAAATTCAGCTAATTTCGTTTTGTTGAATTCTGTTTCAATTTCATTCAACTCTTCCATGGTCGGCCTTAAAATCATCATCATAAAGTCAGCTTTTTGACCAACAATTGTGTATAAAGCATGGCTGCCCTCTTTGCGCTCCTGGGCAGCACTCCATTTTTCAACAAGGCCTAAATATTCATGAATGGCTGCCTGACGTTCGTCGCTTGAAAGCATCTTCCAGGTAGTCCAATCGACCGTGCGGAAATCATGCAAGCAATACCAGCCATCGAGAGTTTGTGCTGCTTCACTCATTCATATCACTCCTAAAAAGACTAAATTCAAACAATACTATACCACAGTTTCTCCGCGAAGCGTGTGAACAAAACCTCAACTAAGACAATATTTTCCGTTTAGAAAAGTCGTGAAAAGGATATTTTGTAAAAGAGTACAAATATTAAAGATGATTCGGTCGAAGTTTAGTGATTATTAGAAACTTTTAGAATACAAAAACATTTGGGCTGGAACCGTTGTCAGTGACTTAACTTCTTGAAATTTGCGCGGGTTACAGTATTCTAAAAGGATAGAGAAATGAAGGAGGAGTACATATGAGCGATTTATTTACTGCCTTAAAGGAAAAAGTAAGCGGGCAAAATAAAAAAATTGTTTTTCCCGAAGGTTTGGATGAGCGGATCCTGACAGCAGCAGGCAGACTAGCTTCAGAAAAACTATTAACCCCTATTTTGATCGGAAATATCGAGGAAATCCAGGCAAAGGCAAAGGATCTTGGTGTATCTCTTGATGCTGTAGAAATTTATGATCCAAACAACTTTATGATGATGGATGAACTCATTGCTTCTTTCGTGGAAAGACGAAAAGGTAAAGCAACAGAAGAAGAAGCGCGCAAAATTCTTCATGATGAAAATTACTTTGGCACGATGCTCGTCTATGCCAATCGGGCGGATGGGCTTGTCAGCGGTGCGGCCCATTCAACAGCGGATACGGTAAGGCCTGCCCTGCAGATTATTAAAACGAAAGAAGGCGTGCGCAAAACATCGGGTGTTTTCATTATGGTTCGCAACGATGAAAAGTACGTTTTTGCCGATTGTGCGATTAACATTGCTCCCGACAGCCAGGATTTAGCTGAAATTGCGATTGAAAGTGCAAAAACAGCAAGAATGTTTGATATCGAACCTCGCGTCGCAATGCTAAGCTTTTCTACAAAAGGCTCGGCCAAATCTCCTGAAACGGAAAAGGTAGCAGCAGCGGTTCAAGAGGCAAAGCTGCGTGACCCTTTACTTGTTCTTGATGGAGAATTTCAGTTTGATGCTGCATTCGTTCCGGCGGTTGCCGAGAAAAAGGCTCCTGATTCTCCACTGCAAGGAGATGCGAACGTGTTCATCTTCCCAAGCCTTGAAGCTGGAAATATTGGTTATAAAATCGCGCAGCGCTTAGGGAAATTTGAAGCGATCGGCCCGATCCTGCAAGGATTGAACCGTCCGGTAAACGACTTGTCCCGCGGCTGTAATGAGGAAGATGTATACAAGCTTGCCTTGATTACGGCTGCCCAGACACTGCAATAAATAGCAAATAACAACCAAACCGGGTCAGCCCTTATGAAGGCTGGCTCTTTTATTTAAACCGGACGAGATCCTGCCTTACAAGGTTTTACAGGGGTCTATGCTATAATAAACAGGATGATAGTATGTAGTATTTATGAAGGAGTAACAGACATGGACGAGGCGCTTGGATTATTGCGTCAAAAACAATGGAGATTAATTGACCAATCGAGTGTTGGGGTCCATTTTAATGCCCTCCAATCGTTTGGTATGGATGATACATTATGTGCTTCTGTTGGATCAGGTTCATCTCCGGCAACAGCGAGAGCATGGGTCCATCATAATACTGTCGTTTTAGGAATACAGGATAGCAGGCTTCCTTTTCTGGAGGCTGGCATCGAATATCTGGAATCGGCAGGTTATCAATCTATTGTTAGGAATTCGGGAGGTTTGGCAGTTGTTCTTGACGAAGGGGTCCTAAACCTGTCGCTTATTTTCCCGGATACTGAAAAAGGGATTGATATCAATCGTGGTTATGCGGCGGTCTGGTTCCTGGTCAAAGAAATGTTTGCTGATTTTAACAAAAATATCGAAGCAGGAGAAATTTCCGGTTCTTATTGTCCTGGCAGCTATGATTTAAGCATTGATGGCAAGAAGTTCGCGGGAATTTCGCAACGGCGCATTCGAAACGGAGTTGCAGTTCAAATCTATTTATGCATTTCGGGCAGCGGTACTGCAAGGGCAAGGCTGCTTAAAGAATTCTATGCAAAGGCAAAAAAAGACGAATCAACAAAGTTTCAGTATCCTGAAATTGTTCCTGCTGTGATGGCCTCCCTTTCGGAGTTGCTCGGCGTAAGCCTGACGGTGCCTGAGGTAATGCTGCGGTTTATGAAAGTATTAAAGCAGCACAGTGAACAGCTCGCCAGCGGCCAGCTTAGCCCGGAAGAAATTCCACTCTTTGAAGGCTACTACATGAGAGTGGCTGAACGCAACGATAAAATTCTCGCAAACCCGGTCAACGGATTATCCAAAATCGAAGCTCAGAAAAGCCGTGAACAGTAAAAGTTCACGGCTTTTCTTGGAATCGGCATGTGCTGCCTCTCTCCTTCTCCACGTTTCTATTAAGTTTAGAAGTTAATAACGTGCTCCTTTTCGGCGCTATTCTGCCACTTTTTCAAGATTGCCGTTCCTATCCATCTTAAATTTAGTGGCTGGACGCTCTTCTTCTTCAAATAACGCGAGTTTTCTGGCTCGATTCATAATTTTCATTAACATCTCGTAATCTTCCTGAATCATAACCGTATCCTGTTCAAGACTTTCGATTTTTCCGGTCAACTCTTCGTTTTCCTTTTTCAATTCGGCAATTTCGCGTTTTAATCTTTCATTCTCGCTCTTCAGGATGTCACCATGCAAGTTCGAGGTATTTATGTTTTGCAAGTAGGCAATTACCATATCAAGATTAAGTGCAGTGGTTGTTACGGCTGGAATGGCAGGTTCATAATCAAATTCAGGAACGTATGCTTCGCGGGCGTCGACCGTTTCAACAAAATCAGTAGAATCAGTTGTTTCAACCGGCTCTCCCGTCTCAATAGGTGTAAACACTTCTATGGTCGGGGCTGGAGGATTGTACAGCAGCTTTTTCTTGCCGCTCTGGTCTTTTCCGAGAATTCTTTGCCTTTGTTTACGCTGCTTTTTTGCGATCTGAAGCGCTTTTTCATAACGGTGGCGGACGACTGCATTCCATCTAAAGCCGCACGCTGCGGATGTTCTATTAAGTTTGTCTCCGACCTCTTCAAAAGCGTTTAATTGAGTACTGCCTTCCCTGACGTGGCGCAAAACGGTTTCCGCCAGCAATAAATCATTTTCTTCTGTCCATGCATCTTGACGAATTTTCATTTCTACACTCCCTTTTACATCTTTGAAAATTAATTAATGTTCTAATCTAATCTTTTCCGACTTTTTCTGTTTTTATACAAAGCAGTTGCAAGGATAGTAGATTTTTTATAAAATATTTTTCCGTTTCGATAGAAATGGTTAACTATGCTGGGAAAAATAGCAATTCCACGCTGTTCTGTATATATTTTCGGCTTGCATTAAGATGCGATAAAATGTAAAATACCCTTTAGCCAGTAACGAGGTTTATGCATACCGCGGAAAGGGTTGTAAAATAAATGGCAAACGAATTTCGTGTTTGCGACGATTGTCAGGCAGTAAGCTTAAAGACGCTGATCCCCCAGTTAAAAGAAGTGGATCCTGAAGCGAAAATAGAGATTGGCTGCCAGTCCTATTGTGGACCAGGCCGAAAAAAAACATTCGCTTTTGTAAATAACCGGCCTTTGGCTGCCTTAACAGAACCTGAATTAATCGAAAAAATACAAAAGAAGCTGAATAAATAAAATCACCTTTGGATATTCGTCCTCAGGTGATTTTTTATGGTTAAACGAATTTGGCCAGGAGTATGGCGTGATGTACCAACAGCGCGGGTATATCACCCGATCTATTTCCAAAGCGCTTGTTAGACTTTACGAGAAATGCGTCGAATTTTGCAGAAATACAAGGTGATTTGCCGGAAGAAACCGGATATAATATGAATATATAAGTGTTCCATGAGCATGGGGTTCGCCCCATAGAAGGGATAAATAGAGAGAGGCGACAGAATGGCTTATTCGGCTGAGAAGTTAAGCGAAGAAAAGGTATTCAAGGATCCGGTTCACCGCTATATTCACGTCCGTGACCGCGTGATCTGGGACTTGATCGGTACGAAGGAGTTTCAACGCCTCCGCAGGATTAAACAGCTTGGAACAACCTATTTAACGTTTCATGGTGCTGAGCACAGCCGTTTTAATCATTCACTCGGAGTTTATGAGATTATCCGCCGCATCGTTGATGGCGTGTTTAATGGCAGGCCGGAGTGGAACAGCGATGAGCGCTTGCTTTCATTGTGTGCCGGACTGTTGCATGATTTGGGACATGGTCCGTTTTCCCATTCTTTTGAAAAAGTTTTTGACCTCGATCATGAACAATTTACCCAGGAGATTCTCCTCGGAGGTACAGAGGTCAATCAAGTTTTAGCGAAAGTAGCCAGCGATTTTCCGAAAAAAGTCGCTGAAGTGATTGCGAAAACATATAAAAACAAACTGGTTGTCAGTTTGATCTCAAGTCAAATTGATGCTGACCGGATGGATTACCTGCAGCGTGATGCCTATTATACTGGAGTAAGCTACGGCCATTTTGATATGGAACGAATCCTCCGGGTCATGCGTCCGCGCGAGGATCAGGTCGTTTTTAAACAGAGCGGAATGCATGCGGTGGAAGACTATATTATGAGCCGCTATCAAATGTACTGGCAGGTTTATTTTCATCCAGTAACGCGAAGTGCTGAAGTGGTCCTCACAAAAATCCTCCACCGGGCCAAGGATCTTCATGAAAAATCCTATTCGTTTAAGTTCGATCCCTTCCATTTCTATTCCCTTTTTGATGGGAAAGTTACTCTTGAAGATTACTTGAGGTTGGATGAAGCTGTATTCCTTTATTATTTTCAAATATGGCAGGATGAAGAGGATGAAATTTTAAGCGATCTTTGCAGGCGCTTTATGAATCGGAACCTCTTTAAATACATCGAATTCGATCCGGCAAAAGAATACAAAAAGCTTCATGAGTTGTCGTCTTTGTTCGTTAAGGCAGGAATTGATCCGGAATATTATTTGGTGGTCGACTCTTCTTCAGACCTGCCTTATGATTTCTATCGCCCGGGTGAAGAGGAGGAAAGGCTGCCGATTCACCTGCAGTTGAAAAACGGTGATATCCGCGAATTGTCAAGGCTATCGGAAATTGTCGAATCTGTATCGGGAAAAAGAAGAACCGACCATAAGCTCTATTTTCCGGAAGATATGCTAATGGATGATTCTGTGAACCATAATATTAAACAACATATTCGGGAGCTTCTCGAACTATAGGGAAAATGGGGCGGAATTGACAATATAACTTACAGTAAGCAGAACCCGGTATCTTATGCCCGGAGTTCAGTAATTACTGGATCACTACATAACGACTAAAACGGATATCTGTAATAATTGGGGTAGGAGATGACGGATTTTGCTAAAAGACCATGCTAAATTAATGTATGCAGTTGCGGCTGCTGAGGAAATAGTCGGCAGAAAAAAGCTGCAGAAAATCATTTATATTGCCAAGAAAGTATCGTTTCCTTTTCAGGAAAGATTCCAATTTCATTTTTACGGCCCATATTCGGAGGAGCTTACTCTAAGAGTCGAAGAACTGTGCAATATGGGGTTTCTGCATGAGCAGAAAGAAAAAACGGGCGGCTATTTTCAATACCGCTACTCTTTGACAGAGTCAGGGAAAGAATTTTTGAGTTCCAATCAAGTGGTCATACCTTGCCTTGAGGATTGCCTAATTGATATGAACAGCCAGAATGCTAGATTTCTCGAGCTTGTTTCCACTGTATTGTATTTTGATAATCTTTCACGAGCTGAGGTCAGCGAAAAAGTATTTACGCTAAAAAGCAAGCAGCACTATACAGAAGAAGAAATTGAAAGTGCCTATCAGTATATTGAAGAACTGAAACAAAAAGCTAAACTTCAGTAGGATCTTTAACTTTAGCGAAAAAGCTAAGCGCCCGTACATAAGGATGCTTAGCTTTTTTATCTGCAAGCCTATTCGTCGCTTAACCGTTTTCCAGCCACACCATAATGGTTTTTAGACATTTCTTCGATAAAAACAACAATTTTCTCTGGTGCAGCCCCGGTTGTTTCGCTAACGGCTTCGGTAACTTTTTCGACTAGCGCCCTTTTTTGCTCTTCATTTCTTCCTTCAAGCATTTTAACGGTTACATAAGGCATGGTTGATTTCCTCCAAATTTCGTTTATTAACGGGGGATATTGTCCGTTTTAACGATTTTACCATATCAAACGGGATTATCCCCCTCTTGACGCTTGTTAAAGCAGGGAATCTTAAAGTTCGCACAGGCTTTTTTCAATATCTCCATTTTTCACTTTAACGCCGGTTTCATGTATACTTTACTTAATACTCGCGATTCCTATCTGTATCAACTTAGAGCAAGATCAGAGCGAACCATATGATTGCAGACAGGAACGATATAAGTAAAAAACGAAGCGTTTCATAAAGGAGACAGGATCATTGGAACAATTTCTTGCCTTTCCACTTGAGCAAATTCCCTATGTGGCGGCAACGCTTATCATCGCACTTACGGTACATGAATTCGCCCACGCATATACAGCCTACAAATTTGGTGATGAGACCGCAAAAAAACAAGGCAGACTGACCTTAAACCCGATTCAGCACCTGGATCCGGTCGGAACCATCTTGATTTTTATTGCGGGATTCGGCTGGGCTCGTCCTGTTCCCGTGAACCGGTTTTTCTTTAAAAATCCAAAGCTGGCCGGCATCACTGTTTCAGTTGCGGGTCCACTCAGCAATCTCGTTCTCACAGTGATTGGCTTTGCCTTATTATATGGATTGGCCTCAGCCGGCCTGGCCAATAGTCTGCCGGAGTTCATCCCCGAGTTTTTGGAAATGTTTATCCGGCTAAACTTAATTCTGTTTGTATTCAATTTACTGCCGCTTCCGCCATTGGACGGTTACCGGATTATCGAAGATCTGGCACCGCGGCAGCTTCGGGCTAAAATGACGCAGTTCGAAACATACGGTTCGTTAATATTTATTATCCTGGTAATTACACCGCTAGGCGATTATACGATTCAACCCGTTTTTAATATCTTCTTTCCGGTGATTTTTAACGGGCTTGACCAGTTTTTTTACCAGTTATTTCTATGATAAGGGACCTGTTACAAGGAGGATGCACATATGGAAGAAAAGAAAAAGAAATCGATCGGTTTTAATATTATTAAAAGTGACCCAACTGATGGACACGGCGGTTTTGGTGGAGGATCTTTAAGCCTTGACAATGTTTCGCCGGTGATTGTTGATGTAGAAGAAGGCGAAGCCGTTGTAGATGTTGGAGCGTTGCATGCCAGAAGTGTTGTCGAAAAAGGGATCAAGTTTCTTGCTAACAAGGAAGACGTTCCAAACGGAAAACCATACTGGCTTGTTTGGGTAACGATAGACCGGAAAGAAACAGGACCGTACTATGCCGGGGTGACAGCCTGTGAAATGACGGTTGACCGGGCGATTAGAAGGGGTTACAAATTGCTGCCGGAGCATGTAAACCGTCTGGATAAATCGATTAAGCGCCACATCATCGTTGAGCATATGGACAACAGGTCAAAAGAGATTTTAGCAAAATTTCTGCAAAACCATGATCAAGGAATGTGGAATCGTTCGGAACCTGAGCTGCGGGAAGGCTTAACGCGCAGCGCACAGTAATTTCCTTTTATTTATGGATTTGTGACAAATTGGTGAATTATTTGTGATAAGTACTTGCCCAATTCTGATAAAAAAAGTAAACTATTTAACAACGTGAACACGTTAGAACTAGGACAGGAAAACCCCCGGGAATCAGCCCCCGGGGGTTTTTTATACGAAAAAAATTACGGAATCCACTCAAATATTTTCTTATACCATGGTGCTTTTGCTTTCGGATGTTTCGGCTCCGTGGATCGATTGTTTCCATCCTCGATATGCTCTGTACAATAGTCGACCGGCTCAGTACCTGCCGCGAAATAAGTTAACCGTTTTATCGGACAGTCTTCCGTCGCTAATTTTCCATTGACCGGATTCACATATACACCGACAACCCCTTTTGGAGGTTTGAACGCTTTGATTGGTTCATTCTCCAGTGCCTGTTCCATAAAATGGACCCAGACGTTTTTCGCATACGATTTTTCGGCGGTGAGCTCAATCGGTTTTCCTTTATCATACCCTGTCCAAACGGCCGTAACGAGCTGCGGGGCAAAGCCAATCATCCAGCTATCCGTATCGGTGGAACCTGATTTTCCTGCATACAATCGCGTCATGTCTTTGATGATCGTATCCCCTGTTACGGTTGTGTAGCCGTTTAGCTTCCTGTCAAACACACCGGTCATCATATGGGTCATCACAAACGCAAGATCCGGACGGAGAATCGTTTCCTTTGAATTTTTATACTCATAAATCACTTCACCGCGGTGGTTTTCGACTCGTTCAATGAACACTGGGGCTACCTTTTTTCCGCCATTGGCAAGCAGGCTGTATGCATTTGCCATGTCGATAACGCGCACCCCGGAGGTGCCAAGCGCAAGGGATGGCACATCCGACATTTTAGTAGAAATGCCAAAGTCCTTTATCGTCTCAACAAGCGATTTTTCACCCATTAAGAGATGAGTTTTTACGGCAAATACATTATCTGAAACCGCAAGTGCCTGGGCCATCGTAATATCATCTTCTGCGTAAAGGTTGTTATAATTATGCGGGGTGTAATCAGCCATTCCCTCTTCAAATTGAAAGGTTGTTTTTTCGCTTCTCATTGTACTTGACGGTGTGAATCCCTCATCAAGTGCCTGGTAATATAGCAATGGCTTGATCGTTGAGCCAGGCTGGCGTATAGCCTGGACGGCCCGGTTAAAAGAGCTTTGCCGATAATCCCTGCCCCCAACCATTGCTTTAACATGGCCGTTGCCTGGATTCATCGCGACAAGACCAAGCTGAATCTCAGAATCCTTTGAGATCAAATTTTTAACGGTCTTTTCCGCGATTTCCTGCTGTTCGAGATTAAGGGTTGTATACACTTTGAGACCGCCAAGTGCAATCGTGCGGTCATCTAGCTTCAACTCGGTTTTCAACGCGTTTCTGACTGAGTCCTGGAAATATGCAGCGGTTTCGGTTTGTAAATGAAGATGCTGTCCAGTTAGCGTTAACGGCGCTGCTGCAGCTTGTTCAGCTGCTTCTTTCTTCAGGTAGCCGTCCTCGACCATCGAATTTAATATCACCTTTTGCCGTTCCGTTGCTTTTTCCATTGAAGCGAACGGGGAATAAACACCGGGACCCTTCGGAATGCCCGCAAGCAAAGCGGCTTCGCCAACGGATAATTCCCCGGCGCTTTTGCCAAAATAAAATTGACTTGCTGCTTCAACACCATAAGCGCCGTTTCCATAATAAATGGTATTTAAATATCCTTCCAATATATCTTTTTTTGAATAATTGATTTCCAAACGAATCGTATAAAAGGCCTCAAGAATTTTCCGTTTCCACGTCTTCTCATGCGCAAGAAACAAGTTACGCGCATATTGCTGAGTAATTGTGCTTGCTCCCTGCACTTTAGAAAGAGCTTTTAGATCAGCCAGGGCAGCACCGGCGATTCGCTTGTAATCAAAGCCATGATGTTCATGGAAGCTTTTATCCTCAATCGAGACAGTTGCTTCAATTAACGAAGGGGAAATATCTTCAAGCGGAACCCAGTAGCGTTTCTGGCCGCTGTTGCTTTCACCGAGAACGGTTCCGTCATCCGTGTAATACAATGTCGATTGCGGAACTGCGAGCGGCGGCGCTCCCAATATTTTTGCATATCCCAATATACCGGTAATAAGGACAACCATGAAGGCAATTCCTATTAAACTGATGATCAAAAATGCTCTTACGTACTTGATTGTTTTGCGAAACCGACGATCGGTCATAATCTCGATAGGAATCACCCCCTGTTTTTCCATTAATAAAATGCTCAGCCACAAAGCTATTATCAGTATGAAAAAAACAGCCGGGTTTTAAACATTGCCTATGATAAAACAATTTTTTTCTTGCATTTTTGCTAGATTCCTCTATACTTTTTCTCATGTTTGTAATTAACCGGTTGGGGAACATTATAAAGTGAAGCAGAATCGGTGTTTACATAGATTGCAGCGTAATAACGAAAGGATGATAAATATGGGACTTTGGTTTACAGAAAAACAAACAGATAATTTTGGGATTACGATGAAGGTAAAACGCACTTTACATACAGAACAAACAGACTTTCAAAAGCTCGATATGGTCGAAACAGAAGAATGGGGCAATATGCTGCTTCTTGACGATATGGTCATGACTTCTGTAAAAGATGAATTTGTTTACCATGAGATGGTGGCGCATATACCTTTATTTACACACCCGAACCCTGAAAATGTTCTTGTCGTCGGCGGTGGTGACGGCGGCGTCATTCGCGAAGTTTTAAAGCACCCGAGCGTTAAAAAAGCGACACTCGTTGATATTGACGGCAAAGTCATTGAATACTCGAAAAAGTACCTGCCTGAAATCGCCGGCAAGCTTGATGATGAGCGTGTCGACGTCAAGGTTGGAGATGGCTTTATGCATATCGCCGAAAGTGAAAACGAATATGATGTCATTATGGTTGATTCGACAGAGCCTGTCGGACCTGCCGTGAACCTGTTTACAAAAGGGTTCTATGCCGGAATTTCAAAAGCGTTGAAAGAGGATGGCATTTTTGTGGCTCAATCAGATAATCCGTGGTTTAAAGCAGACTTGATCCGCAGTGTGCAAAAGGACGTCAAAGAAATATTCCCGATTACCCGGCTTTATGTTGCAAATATCCCGACATATCCAAGCGGGTTATGGGCGTTTACGATTGGATCGAAAAAGTATGATCCACTCGAAGTAAGCGACGATCGATTTCATGATATCGATACGAAGTACTATACGAAAGAGCTTCACAAAGCAGCTTTCGTATTGCCAAAATTCGTCAGTGACTTAACAAAGTAATTTTCAGGGAGGACGGCCATGAGCTGCAGGGCTGTCCAGATTACATATAAAGTGGGGTTTTTCCATGCGTTTTGATGAAGCATATTCAGGCAATGTCTTTATTAAGAGCCATCCGGATTATAATGAAAGCGAAGCCGTCATCTATGGCATGCCGATGGATTGGACGGTAAGCTATCGCCCCGGCTCCCGGTTTGGCCCATCCCGGATCAGGGAAGTGTCAATCGGTCTCGAAGAATACAGCCCATATCTCGACAGGGAGCTTGAGGATGTTAAATACTTTGATGCCGGGGATATTCCGCTTCCATTCGGAAATCCGCAAAAAAGCATTGAAGCGATTGAAGAGTTCGTCGGGAAGATTCTTGCCGACGGAAAGTTTCCGCTCGGAATGGGCGGCGAGCATTTAGTATCATGGCCGGTCATAAAAGCGATGTACAAAAAATATCCGGATCTTGCCATTATCCATATGGACGCCCATACAGATTTGCGGGAGCATTACGAAGGTGAGCCGCTTTCCCACTCGACACCGATTCGGAAGGCAGCAGCATTGCTCGGTCCCGGGAACATCTATTCCTTTGGAATTCGTTCAGGAATGAAGGAGGAGTTTGAGTGGGCCAAACAAGCAGGGCTTCATATTTCAAAATTTGAAGTCCATAAGCCATTAAAGGAAATCCTGCCGACGCTCGCCGGCCGCCCTGTATACGTCACAATTGATATTGATGTATTGGACCCTGCCCACGCCCCGGGAACCGGTACTGTCGATGCTGGCGGAATCACATCCAGGGAACTGCTGGCGTCCATCCACGAAATTGCCGGATCAGATGTTCGTGTAGTTGGCGCAGACCTTGTCGAAGTCGCCCCTGTCTATGACCCATCCGAACAAACAGCCAATACGGCAAGCAAGCTGCTTCGTGAAATGATTCTCGGCTGGATTAAATAAGAAAAAATGAAACGGAGACAGCTCGTCTCCGTTTTTTAGTGCGGCAAAAATTGAGGCTTTCTTGCACTTTTAACTCAAAATATTTATACTTAGAAAGTTATAATAAAGTAGAAAAAAGGACGTGTTTTGCCGTTGTCGAACAACCCAGCGGAACAAATGCCCGTTAAAATAAATGTAAAAACAATTATTCAGCAAGACAACGATCAGGAGACTTATGAACTGACCACATTTGGCAAACACTTTCACAAGGATAACGACACCTATCTTCAATATGAAGAGGCGATGGAAGAAGGCCAAATAAAAACGATTGTAAAAATAGCTGGAAGCGATGCGTTGATCTTAAGAAGCGGTGCCATCAAGATGAGGCTCGCGCTCAGCCGCGGCCAAAAAAGAGCTGGCAGCTATGAAACCCCGTACGGAACTTTCAGAACCTCGGCGACTGTGAAAAGATTAGAGCATATCGTTAAGGACCAGGCTTGCTCCGGGTCGCTCGAATTGTTATACGATTTTTTTATGGAAAATGACAAGGCCGGGACTTACCAAATGACAATTACATACGAGGAGGAAGGGCAATGAACATAGTTGAGCAAGTCCAAAGCAAACTAAAGCAAGAAATAAAAGCTGCGGTTGTCAAAGCCAATCTGGCAGCGGAACAGGATGTTCCCGATGTGATTTTGGAGATTCCAAAAGAAAAATCACACGGCGATTATTCGACGAATATGGCGATGCAGCTGGCGCGCATCGCTAAAAAAGCACCGCGCACAATTGCGGAAGAATTGATCAGCCATTTTGACCGATCTAAAGCCTCGATTGACAAAATAGAAATAGCGGGCCCTGGCTTTATTAATTTTTATATGAATAACAGTTACCTGATAGACTTGATTCCCACGATCATTGAACAGGATAATAAATATGGCGAAACGACGACCGGAAACGGCCAAAGAGTCCAGGTTGAGTTCGTTTCAGCGAATCCAACCGGTGACCTCCATCTCGGTCATGCCAGGGGTGCCGCTGTTGGTGATTCGTTATGTAACATATTGGAAAAAGCAGGTTATCATGTTTCCCGTGAATACTATATTAATGACGCTGGTAACCAGGTCAACAATCTTGCCCTCTCAGTAGAAGCCCGTTACTTTCAGGCGCTTGGGCTGGACAAGCCGATGCCTGAGGACGGTTACCATGGCGAAGATATCATCAGAATCGGGAAAGCACTGGCCGAGGAATTTGGCGATAAATATGTAAATGCAGACGAACAGGAACGATTCGATTTTTTCCGCGAATATGGATTGAAGTATGAGATGGAAAAACTAAAGAACGATCTTGAAAACTTCAGGGTTCCGTTTGATGTCTGGTATTCAGAGACGTCTTTATACCATAATGGCAAAATTGAGGCCGCGCTGCAGACTCTGAGGGAAAACGGCTATATATACGAACAGGATGGCGCGGTCTGGTTCCGTTCCACAGAGCTTGGTGATGACAAAGATCGGGTCTTGATCAAGCAGGATGGCTCTTATACTTATTTAACACCGGATATTGCCTACCATAAAGATAAGCTTGAGAGAGGTTTTGAGAAGCTGATTAATATATGGGGAGCTGACCACCACGGTTATATTCCGCGGATGAAAGCGGCGATTCAAGCACTCGGTTATGCGCGGGATGCCCTCGAGGTGGAGATCATCCAGCTCGTCCATCTGTATAAAAATGGTGAGAAGATGAAGATGAGCAAGCGGACAGGCAAAGCCGTCACGATGCGTGACCTTGTTGACGAGGTCGGCCTCGACGCGACCCGCTATTACTTTGCAATGAGAAGTCCCGATACCCATTTGGACTTTGATCTTGACCTGGCTGTTTCCCAATCGAACGAAAATCCTGTTTACTATGCTCAATATGCGCATGCCCGAATCAGCAGCATTTTGCGCCAGGCTGGCGAACAGGGGTTGACGTATTCAGGTGAGGCGGATTTCTCGCTCATTCAGGCCGAAAAAGAAATCGATCTGTTGAAAAAGCTTGGTGAATTCCCGCAGGCTGTCACAGAAGCTGCCGAAAAGCGGATGCCGCATCGGATTACAAACTATATTTATGAACTGGCTTCAGCGTTTCACAGCTTTTATAATGCCGAAAAGGTGCTCGATCCAGAGCAGGAATCCCTGACAAAAGCGCGCTTGGCTTTAGTGAAATCGGTGCAAATCACGTTAAGAAATGCCCTTGCCTTAATCGGCGTTTCAGCACCGGAAAAAATGTAACATACAACCAGGCTTCCGTGCAGCGGAAGCCTTTAGTATTCCGAAGCTTGGTTACGGCTTAAGCTCTAATCGAATTTTAAAGTACAGGGAACAATATCATTAGGGTTATGGCACGGTGGCCAGCAAAAATTAGAGCCATGAGAGGAAGTTTTAATATGAAGGTTGTTATTTTGGCATTGATTACGGGGTTCATAGTCGGATTTATTTTTGCGTTATTCAAGCTGCCGATCCCTGCACCGCCGGCATTGGCAGGAATAACAGGAATTGTCGGGATTTATTTGGGCTTCAAAGTATTTGAAATGATCACGCCATGGATTCAAAACCTTACTAAATGATCGCAAATAGGAGACTGGCTGGACAGGCCCGGTCTCTATTTGCGTTCATGTTGGTTAAATGGTTGGAATAGACCTGGTGTATTCTGAAGAATATCCAGGCAATCAATCTGCTTATTACAAGAAAAAAGAGATCGCTTTCGCGGCTTGTTCTTTGATCGACCTCAAAAGATTGGGTTTGTTGAGCTCGCTTAATGTGATCTGCTTGGAATTAAGTAAATCGATTTCGAGTATATTGCGAACTCTTTCAATGAAAGCGCGGTCAAAGATAAAGCAGTTGATTTCATGGTTTAAAAATATGCTTCTTTTATCGAAATTTGCCGTGCCGATATCGCAGATTTTATCGTCGATTACAATTACCTTTGCATGGTAAAAGCCTTTCATATAATCATAGACTTCGGCACCCTCCTGAATGAGCCGCCTTAAGTATCGAAAAGAAGCTTCTTTTACAAACAAATGGTCGGTCATATGGGGGACAAGCACCTTCAGCCTTACCCCGCGCTTCAGTGCTTTCAACAAATCAGCAAAAATTCGTTTGCTTGGAATGAAGTAGGGGGTGCCGATAATAATTGTCGACTCAGCCTTGCGGATTAAAGCTGAAAAAGTTTCCTCCAAATAAAATCCTTCTGACGGAAGCACCTGATGGCGGCTGTTGCCCTTTTCAAGCTCAGGAAAGTAAATGGAATTATTCAGCAAGTTTGTCTTCGTCGCCATCCGCCAATCCTTTAAAAATTCCCTTTGTAAATCCGCTGCTCCCTCTCCGGAAATTTTCAGGTGGTAGTCGCGCCAAGGCTTTAATTTTGGGTCCTGGTCAATGTATTCTTTTCCAATGTTGAAGCCGCCCATATATCCGGTTTTGCCGTCAATAATCGTCATTTTTCGGTGGTTTCGCACTTGTGAACTATAGAAAAGGAACGGCAATCTCGGGATGTGGCAAAATGCAAATTTAATATTTGCCCTTTTCAAATCCTCTATGACACGGCGGGAAATGTTTCTGCATCCCATCCAGTCCAGCAGCAGTCGCACCTCTACTCCGCTCTGCGCTTTACTTTTCAGGATCGCAAAAAATTCTTTGCTGATTAAATCGACTTTTACGATATAAAAAAGAATATGTATATGATGATTCGCGTTTTTAAGCAGCGAAAAATAGTCGGAAAATAATTCGGGTCCTGTTGTAAATATTTGCAGATTGCTCTCCCTGATTGGATAATTTATTCTCGTTATTCTCGCAAGCTGCGCCTTGCGGCCAAACTGGAAATCAAGGGATATCCAAATTGCCAGCAATAAAAGAGCGCCCAGTATAATTAATAAAATTTTCAACGATATCCGCTCCCCCAGTCACTTTCTTTTATATTTTCCTAAAATAAAGCTTCTATGAATGTTTCCTTGAGTGACCCTGACGGGAAATGGGTCTTAAGCAATAAATAAAAATTATTGACTGAATGCTCATTCATTATATAATAGAACTATAAGATGAATTCAGAAAATTTGATTGTTTGAAAATTTTTATCAAATGGTGATTGGCACTTTGCTGATTCCCATCAATTTTCAGGGAAGGGAGCTTATCCGACAATGAATGGGTTACTGTGGATCAATTTGATTGCATTCTTGTTTGTAACCGCTTACGCTATCAGCTTGTTTGTATATGTGGTTAAAACCAGGATTGCTTTTATTAAACTGGGAAAAAAATCCGAATTTGACAGCCGGCTCAAGGATCGCCTTGAAAACATTTGGGTGAATGTGTTCGGCCAAAAGAAGCTCTTGAAGGATAAAAAGAGCGGTGCCATTCACGTCATGTTTTTTTATGGGTTTTTACTCGTCCAATTTGGTGCGATCGACTTCATCTGGAAAGGCTTTAAGCCAGGCTCGCACCTTCCGCTCGGCCCGCTTTATCCGGGATTTACTTTTTTTCAGGAGCTTGTAACGTTAATGGTGCTAATTGCGGTTGTTTGGGCCTTCTACCGCCGTTATGTTGAAAAGCTCGTCCGCCTGAAAAGAGGCTTTAAATCCGGGCTTGTACTCTTATTCATTGGCGGCCTTATGCTGTCAGTGCTGATTGGAAACGGGATGAGCATGATCTGGCACGGGCATGAAACTGCCTGGACTGAGCCAGTAGCTTCCGTAATTGCGTCGGGCTTCACCGCAATCGGTGAAACGGCTTCGATCGTTATTTTCTATATTGCATGGTGGATACATTTATTGTTCCTGCTTGCTTTTCTTGTCTATGTGCCCCAATCAAAGCATGCTCATTTAATTGCCGGGCCTGCCAATGTATACTTCGATCGCCTTGAAGACAAAGGAAAGCTTAAGAAAATTGATTTCGAAGATGAATCTCAGGAGTCATTTGGTGTTGGCAAAATCGAGGATTTCAACCAGCTGCAATTAATCGATTTGTACGCTTGTGTCGAGTGCGGCCGCTGTACAAATATGTGCCCGGCAACGGGGACAGGTAAAATGCTGTCGCCGATGGACTTGATTGTCAAGCTCCGTGACCATCTGACCTTCCACGGTGCGGCGATTACATCCAAACAGCCATGGGTTCCGACCTTTGCTTTTTCGCATACAAAGGGAAACCAAATTGCGCTTGCTTCTGCTGGCCAGGGGGCAGAGGAATCGGCTGCCGGACTTGCTTATCATCCAAGCCTGATCGGCGAAGTGATAACCGAAGAAGAAATCTGGGCTTGTACGACGTGCCGGAACTGCGAAGACCAGTGCCCGGTTATGAATGAACATGTCGACAAAATTATCGATCTGCGCCGTTATCTAGTTTTGACCGAGGGGAAAATGGATCCCGATGCACAACGGGCAATGACGAATATTGAGCGCCAGGGGAATCCGTGGGGACTGAACCGCAAAGAGCGCGAAGAATGGCGTGAGGTCCGCGACGATGTCCACATTCCAACCGTTAAGGAAATGCAAAAAGCAAGCGAAGAATTTGAATATTTATTCTGGGTCGGCTCGATGGGGTCATACGATAACCGCAGCCAAAAAATTGCACTTTCGTTTGCTCGGCTGTTAAATGAAGCAGGCGTCAAGTTTGCGATTTTAGGAAACAAAGAGAAGAATTCAGGTGATACGCCGCGCCGTCTTGGGAATGAGTTTTTGTTCCAGGAGTTGGCCGCGAAAAATATTGAAGAATTTGAAAAGAACGAAGTGAAAAAGATCGTCACGATCGATCCGCATGCTTATAACATTTTCAAAAATGAGTACCCTGATTTCGGATTAACTGCCGAGGTTTATCACCACACTGAAGTTTTGGCGAAGCTTGTGGCAGAAGGGAAGCTAATGCCGCGCTATGAGGTCAACGAAACGATCACCTTCCATGATTCCTGTTATTTAGGTCGTTACAATGATGTGTATGATCCGCCGCGTGAAATCCTCAGATCGATTCCGGGTGTCACGCTTGTCGAAATGGAACGCAATCGCGAAAACGGCATGTGCTGTGGGGCCGGGGGCGGATTAATGTGGATGGAAGAAGAAACGGGACACCGGATTAATGTTGCTCGTACTGAGCAGGCATTAGCAGTAAATCCATCCGTAATCAGTTCGGGTTGCCCATATTGTTTAACGATGATTTCAGATGGAACAAAAGCAAAAGAGGTTGAAGAGACAGTGCAGACGTATGATGTCGCGGAATTGCTTGAAAAAGCAGTGTGCGGCACCCAGCAAGCGCTTGTTTCTTAAATGGTTTGGGGTGGTGAGGCTTCGGCTGTCATCCCCTTCTTTTTCTGAATAAAAATTTCGCGTGCAGAGTTTTGTGAATTTTATATAAAGTATTTTAATTCTTAATATTATTAAAGTATTATATAATTATATATAAAAGCGCTTACATTTTTGAGTGAATAGTTTCAGGGAGACCTTTTTTCTTTGCGCAGTGCCTGAGCGAGCGTTCAGTCGTGTTGTGCCGGCATATTACGTTCCGAAATTAGTTTACTTTAAGTAACTGTGCGTTTTTCAAATCAAGAATTGCTTTATGAAATTCATTCAATCAACTATAAAGGAGAGGTTTTGGATGGGCAAAACCGTTATTTTAAGCGGAGTGAGAACACCGTTTGGTAAATTTGGCGGAGCGTTGAGCGGTTTCACTGCTTCCCAGCTTGGAGGGATTGCTGTCAAGGAAGCGCTTCGGCGTGCTGATGTAAAGCCTGAAGACGTAGAAGAAGTGATTTTAGGAACGGTCCTCCAAGGAGGCCAGGGCCAGCTTCCTTCGAGGCAGGCGGCACGGCATGCTGAACTTCCCTGGAACATAACGACTGAAACGATCAATAAAGTGTGTGCATCAGGAATGAGAAGTGTCACACTTGCCGACCAAATGATTCGCGCTGGCGATGAGGAGGTCATTGTTGCAGGTGGAATGGAGTCGATGAGCAACGCGCCATATATTTTGCCGAAAGCGCGCTGGGGACTCCGGATGGGCGATGCTTCGGTCAAGGATTTGATGGTTCATGACGGATTGAGCTGCAGCTTTACCGGAGTTCATATGGGCACGTACGGAAACAGCACCGCCGAAGAGCTTGAAATAAGCCGTGAAAAGCAGGATGAGTGGGCCTATCGCAGCCACCAGCGCGCCATTGCAGCGATTGAATCAGGAAAACTTGCTGAGGAAATTGTTGCCGTTCTGGTACCGCAGCGTAAGGGTGATCCACTCGTCATCTCCAGTGATGAGGCCCCGCGCCAGGATACTTCACTTGAAAAACTGGCGAAACTATCCCCTGTCTTCGATTCTAAAGGCACGATTACAGCAGGTAATGCACCCGGAGTTAATGACGGTGCGGCCGCACTTGTGCTAATGAGTGAGAAGCGGGCAGAGCTGGAGGGCAGGAAAGCAGAGGCATACGTAATCGGCCATGCTGCGGTTGCTGTTGAAGCAAAGGATTTCCCGAAGACACCAGGCTTCGTCATTAACGAAATTTTACGGAAAACGGGCAAGTCTTTAGAAGAAATCGATTTGTTTGAAATCAATGAGGCCTTTGCAGCCGTTGCATTGGCCAGCAGTCAAATTGCTAACTTAGACACAGAAAGAGTGAATGTGAACGGCGGCGCTGTTGCGCTTGGCCACCCGATCGGCGCGAGCGGAGCGAGGATCATTATCACCTTAATGCATGAACTGAAACGGCGCGGCGGCGGTATCGGGATCGCGGCGATTTGCAGCGGTGGCGGCCAGGGTGATGCAGTGATGATTGAAGTGCCAAAGCAATAATTTTTAAAATGATTCGGGGGGTGTAGCGTATGAATGTTCAAACAATCATGGTGATCGGTGCAGGACAAATGGGCTCAGGCATTACCCAGGTTTGTGCCCAGGCAGGTTTTAACGTCATTTTGAACGATCTAAAGCGGGAATTTACAGACCGGGGCATGGGGATTATTTTAAAAAATCTTTCGCGGCAGGTTGAAAAAGGAAAATTAACCACTGAGCAAAAGGATGAGATCATTAGTAGGCTTACTTTATCCACGGATCTTCAAGATGCAAACAAGGCCGATCTCATTATTGAAGCAGCTGTGGAAAATCTCGACGTGAAAATGAAAATCTTTTCACAGCTTGACCAAATTGCTTCACCCGGGGCGATTTTGGCCAGCAATACGTCGTCTTTGCCGATCACCGAGATTGCTGCAGCTACGAGTCGGCCCGAAAAAGTCATTGGCATGCATTTTATGAATCCGGTGCCGGTGATGAAGCTCGTCGAGATCATTCGCGGCCTGGCAACGACAGATGAAGTCTATGAAACAATCGAAGCTGTTACGAAAAGGCTTGCCAAGGTTCCCGTTGAAGTGAACGACTTTCCGGGGTTTGTTTCAAACCGTGTGTTAATGCCGATGATTAACGAAGCGATCTTCACTTTGTATGAAGGGGTTGCCTCAAAGGAGGCGATCGATGAAGTGATGAAGCTTGGGATGAACCATCCGATGGGACCGCTCACCCTTGCTGACTTTATCGGTCTTGATACTTGCTTATACATTATGGAAACATTGCACGAAGGCTTTGGCGATGATAAATACCGCCCTTGTCCGCTCCTGCGCAAATATGTGAAAGCAGGCTGGCTTGGGCGTAAATCGGGCCGGGGCTTCTATGTGTATGAATAGAGGCAGGGCTGGATCAGCAACTTGACCCCGCAGGAGGAGATTAGCGTGAACCTGAGATTTACAGAAGAACAGGAAATGATCAGAAAAATGGTCCGCGATTTTGCCCGCAATGAAATCGCCCCATTTGTTGAAAAGATGGAACAAGGTGAATTCCCGCGCGCAGTCCTGACGAAAATGGGTGAGCTTGGCATAATGGGAATCCCAATCCCGGAGCAATATGGCGGTTCCGGCATGGATTTCACTTCCTATATTATCGCTATCCATGAAATTTCGAAAATAAGTGCAACGGTCGGAGTCATCCTCTCGGTCCACACCTCTCTTTGCACAAACCCGATTCTTTTCTTCGGGTCGGACGAACAAACGAAAAAATATGTGACGAAGCTTGCTTCAGGAGAGTATTTAGGCGCTTTTTGCCTGACTGAGCCAGGTTCGGGCTCGGATGCAAGGAGCTTAAAGTCAAAGGCTGTCAAGGATGGGGAAGATTATATTCTGAACGGCTCAAAGGTGTTTATCACAAACGGTGGCGAAGCAGACGTATATATTGTTTTTGCGAGAACGAACGAGGAGGCGGGCAGCAAAGGGATTACCGCTTTCATCGTTGAAAAGGACACTCCTGGATTTATTGTTGGGAAAGATGAACAGAAAATGGGATTGCACGGATCCCGGACCGTCCAGCTTGTGTTTGAGGATATGCGCATTCCAGCGGGAAACGTCCTTGGCAAGCCAGGAGAAGGTTTTAAAATAGCGATGGCCAACCTGAATGCCGGGCGAATCGGGATCGCTGCACAGGCACTCGGCATTGCAGAGGCCGCTCTCGAAGCAGCCGTCTCCTATGCGCGGGAACGCCAGCAATTCGGCAAACCAATCGCCGCCCAACAGGGGGTTGCCTTTAAAATCGCCGATATGGCGACCAATATTGAAGCTGCCAAACTATTAATATACCGGGCGGCGGAAATGCGTTCAAAAGGTGTTAATTGTGGAAAAGAAGCCGCGATGGCGAAGTTGTTTGCTTCACAAACGGCAGTCGAAACGGCGATTGAAGCGGTGCAAATTTTTGGCGGTTACGGATATACAAAAGACTACCCAGTCGAACGATATTTTCGTGATGCAAAGGTTACCGAGATTTACGAGGGCACCAGCGAAATTCAGCGGCTTGTTATCAGCAAAAACGTATAATTGGAGGGTAAACGAATGAATTTTCAGCTCACTGAGGAACATGAAATGATTCGAAAAATGGTCCGGGATTTTGCCAGGAATGAAGTGGCGCCATCAGCGGCAGAACGGGATGAAGAAGAGCGTTTTGACCACGATATATTCGATAAAATGGCCGAGCTCGGCTTAACAGGGATCCCGTGGCCGGAAGAATACGGCGGCATCGGCAGTGACTATCTCGCTTATTGTATCGCTATTGAAGAGCTGTCCCGTGTTTGTGCTTCGACGGGTGTAACGTTATCGGCTCATACGTCGCTTGCGGGCTGGCCTTTATATAAGTTTGGCAGTGAGCAGCAAAAGCAGACGTATTTGCGGCCAATGGCAGAGGGAAAGAAGATTGGTGGTTACGGACTGACAGAACCGGCCAGCGGTTCGGATGCCGGCGCCATGAAAACAACGGCCCGCCTTGACGGCGATCACTATGTTTTGAACGGATCGAAAATTTTTATAACCAATGGTGGAATTGCTGATATTTATGTCGTATTTGCGCTGACAGATCCGGGCAGTAAACATAAAGGGACAAGCGCATTTATCATTGAAAAAGATTTTCCCGGTTTTTCCGTCGGCAAAAAAGAAAAAAAACTAGGAATTCGTTCCTCGCCAACAACAGAAATCATTTTTGAAGATTGCCGGGTTCCAAAGGAAAACCTTTTAGGCAAGGAAGGTGACGGCTTCAAAATTGCGATGATGACTCTTGACGGCGGCCGCAACGGGATTGCAGCCCAGGCGGTCGGGATTGCCCAGGGTGCGCTGGATGCTGCGGTTGATTATGCAAAGGAGCGCGAACAATTTGGAAAGCCAATTGCTGCCCAGCAGGGAATCGCCTTTAAGCTGGCCGACATGGCGACAAGTGTGGAAGCAGCCAGGCTTTTAACCTATCAGGCAGCATGGCTTGAATCAGCAGGACTTCCTTACGGGAAAGAATCTGCGATGTCAAAGCTTTTTGCCGGGGATGCAGCGATGAAGGTTACAACAGAAGCGGTTCAAGTATTTGGTGGTTACGGCTATACGAAGGACTATCCGGTTGAAAGATATATGCGCGATGCAAAAATTACGCAAATTTATGAAGGAACGCAGGAAATCCAAAGGCTGGTGATCTCGCGCCTCTTGACGAAATAAACGATTAAACAGATTTTTGGCTGTTAAGTTTTGCTCTTATCAAAAGAATCTCCGGGAGTATGGTCTCCGCTGCTTTTATTATAAAGATAGGAGACAACAAAGGCGGTTGGAAAACGTGATTAATAAACGGGAAGTGCATGCTTCGGTAAAGGATGAACGCCTTGTAATCAAAAGGCGCAACCAAATGATTAAAGGGGCAGTCAGCCTTTTTAAAGAAAAAGGCTTTCATCGTACAACGACAAGGGAGATCGCTAAAGCATCCGGTTTCAGCATTGGAACCTTATATGAATACATCCGCACGAAGGAGGATGTTTTATACCTTGTCTGCGACAGTATTTATGACCAGGTGCGCGACCGGCTTCAAAAAGACCTTGATCAAACCGAGGGAACACTCGAGAGCTTGAAGCTTGGAATCGCCAACTATTTTAAGGTCATGGATGAAATGCAGGATGAAGTGCTCGTCATGTACCAGGAAGCAAAATCGCTGTCAAAGGATGCCCTTCCATATGTATTGAAAAAGGAATTTGAAATGGTTTCAATGTTTGAAGATGTGATCCGGCGGTGTGTCGAAAATGGCGAGCTTGCTTTAACGGATAAACAAGTTGAATTCATTGCCCATAGCATCGTCGTCCAAGGGCAAATGTGGGGGTTTCGCCGCTGGGCCCTGCAAAAGGTTTATTCCCTTGACGAATATATTGAACTGCAGACGGAGCTCTTGTTTAACGGAATACGAGGGGGATGAGGATGAAAACGATTGAAAAGTATAAGCCAAAGCACCATATTCGGTTCGTAACAGCGTCAAGCTTATTTGATGGTCATGATGCTTCAATCAATATCATGCGCCGCATTCTCCAGGCTGGCGGTGCGGAAGTGATTCACCTTGGACACAATCGTTCTGTCGAAGAGGTTGTCAATGCTGCCATCCAGGAGGACGTCCAGGGCATCGCCATTTCATCTTATCAGGGCGGCCATGTAGAATATTTTAAATATATGTACGATCTGTTAAAGGAAAAAGGCTCATCCCACATCCGCCTTTATGGCGGCGGTGGCGGGGTGATTATTCCCCGTGAAATAAACGAGCTGCACGACTACGGAATAGCAAGGATTTTTTCTCCCGAAGACGGGCGCCAGCTTGGATTGGAAGGCATGATTGATCTGATGCTGAAGGAATGCGATTTTCAAACGGCCCCTGCGGAAGCAGACGGTTTCACTGAAAAGCTTCAGGCAGGTGAGACCGCTGCTGTTGCGAAAATGATTACATTGGCGGAACAGCAAGTCGGCCTGAAGGATGAAGCAGCTGCCGCTGTTGAAACATTAATGGAAAAAGTGAAGAAAATCGCTAAGCCGGTGCCGGTCGTTGGGATTACCGGTACGGGCGGAGCGGGGAAAAGCTCGCTGACAGACGAACTGATCCGCCGCTTTATCAATGAAATTCCTGAAAAAAGAGTCGCCATCCTTTCTGTCGATCCGACTAAGCAAAAAACAGGCGGGGCCCTCCTCGGAGACAGGATACGCATGAACGCAATTTTTTCACCGCGCGTCTATATGAGAAGTTTGGCAACACGATCTTCGAAAAATGAGCTTTCCTTGGCGATTAAGGATGCAATCGCAGTTGTAAAAGCAGCCGGGTTTGACCTCGTGATTGTCGAGACGAGCGGCATCGGCCAGGGAGATGCAGAGATTGCGGAAATATGTGATTTATCGATGTATGTGATGACAAGCGAATTTGGGGCTCCGACCCAGCTTGAAAAAATCGATATGATCGATTATGCCGATCTGATTGTCATCAATAAATTTGAACGCAAAGGTTCAGAGGATGCGCGGCGCCAGGTTCAAAAGCAATACCAGCGCAGCCATAGGCTGTTTGATAAAGAGCTTGATGACATGCCTGTGTACGGCACGATTGCGAGCCAGTTTAACGACCCGGGCACAAACGCTCTATTTGCTGCCTTAATCGACAAGATAAACGAAAAGGCCGGTACAGGATGGTCAACATCTTTTCAAAAAACCGCTCTTGTAGAAAAACAGAATGTGATCATCCCGAATGACCGCCGCTACTATTTGCGGGAAATTTCCGACAAGGTTCGGACTTATCATAAGAAAGCGCAGGAACAAGCCGAACTTGCCCGCCGGCTGTTTCAGCTTAACGGAGCGATTGCCGCTGTAAAAGAACAACAGCACAACGAAGAAGTTGTCGCTTCCCTCGAAGCTTTAAGGGCCGATGTAAAAAGGAAGCTGACAGCTGAATCAACAAAAATTCTCGATGGCTGGGAGCAGTTAAAGCAAAAGTACGCGGCTGACCAGTTCATAACGAAAATCCGCGACAAGGAAATTGTCACTGAATTAAAGACAACGAGCCTGTCCGGACTGGCGATTCCAAAAGTGTCGCTTCCGAAATACAAGGACTATGGTGAGATTTTAAGCTGGGTTTACAGAGAAAATGTTCCGGGATTCTTTCCGTATACAGCAGGTGTGTTTCCTTTTAAGCGGCAGGGTGAGGACCCGAAACGGCAATTTGCCGGCGAAGGAACACCGGAACGAACAAACCGGCGTTTTCATTATCTTTCAAAGGATGATCCTGCGAAACGATTAAGCACCGCCTTTGATTCCGTAACTCTCTATGGAGAAGATCCGGACTACCGTCCCGATATTTACGGAAAAGTCGGCGAGAGCGGCGTCAGCATTTGTACCCTTGATGATATGAAAAAACTCTATGCGGGCTTTGACCTGTGCGATCCGTCAACCTCCGTGTCGATGACGATTAACGGTCCGGCCCCGATCATTTTGGCGATGTTCATGAATACAGCGATCGATCAACAGGTCCGGATGCGCGAGGAAAAGCTCGGGCGCAGCTTGAACGAGGAAGAATATCAGCAAGTAAAGGAATTTACCTTGCAAACAGTCCGGGGAACGGTTCAGGCTGATATTTTAAAAGAAGACCAGGGCCAGAATACGTGCATCTTCTCAACTGAATTTGCCCTCAGGATGATGGGAGACATCCAGCAATATTTTATTGACAATAAAGTCCGCAACTACTATTCCGTGTCGATTTCCGGCTATCATATTGCTGAAGCAGGCGCCAACCCGATCTCGCAGCTGGCATTTACGCTTGCCAACGGATTTACCTATGTTGAGTACTATTTAAGCCGCGGTATGAATATTGATGACTTTGCAGCGAATTTGTCCTTTTTCTTCTCGAACGGCCTCGATCCGGAATATACGGTTATTGGCCGTGTAGCCCGCCGCATTTGGGCAACCGTTATGCGCGATAAGTATGGGGCAAATGAAAGAAGCCAGAAGCTAAAGTACCATATTCAAACCTCAGGCAGGTCTCTCCATGCACAGGAGATCGATTTCAATGACATCCGTACGACTTTACAGGCATTAATGGCCCTTCATGATAATTGTAATTCGCTCCATACAAACGCGTATGATGAAGCGATTACGACTCCAACCGAAGAATCTGTACGCCGGGCGATGGCGATCCAAATGATTATTACGAAAGAGCATGGCTTAACGAAAAATGAAAATCCGCTCCAGGGTTCGTTTATCATTGAAGAGCTGACAGATCTTGTTGAGGAAGCCGTGCTGCAGGAATTTGAGCGGATCGACGACCGCGGCGGCGTGCTCGGTGCGATGGAGACCCAGTATCAACGCGGAAAGATTCAGGAAGAGTCGATGTATTATGAAATGAAAAAACATTCAGGAGAGCTGCCGATTATCGGGGTCAACACTTATTTAAATCCGAATCCTCCTACTGAAGATGAGGTAAACAGCATGCAGCTTGCCCGGGCAACAAAGGAAGAGAAAGAGTTGCAAATCAATAATTTGCGAAAGTTCCAGGAACGAAACAGTGTTCATGGTGACGAAGCCCTTGTTAGGCTGAAAAAGGCCGCTGTCACCGGTGGTAATGTGTTTGCTGAATTAATGGAAACGGTAAAATCAGCGAGTCTCGGCCAAATTAGCCACGCTTTATACGAGGTAGGGGGCCAATATCGCCGCAATATGTAACAATCTGTTAAAATGGCTTATAGCCAAGCGCTATAAGCCATTTTTGTCTGGACGATGCGGAGCTTATATTATGCAAATACTTTTGCTAACAAAATTTGGCTCGAAAAATGCTTCTATTTATGCTATTCTTTCCGTACATATCAAAAAAGAAATGTCATCCCGTACAACGGAGCTTCGAAAATATAAATGATTGTACAATCCTTTATAATCCATATTGGATGAAATCCGTGAGCCTTCAAAGATGAGATGCAGGATGTGAAAGATTTTGAGACAGTTTTTTTTAATTGCTTCATTTGTTGGTGCACTTGCCGCGCTGTATTACCTATATCAACGGCAGCTCGGGGCAATTTCTTTTTTCCTTTTATCCATCTTTTTCTTCAGTCTTGCTGTAAATCAGCTTTCAAGGCAGCCGGATCAAAAACAGGGTAACCGGGAAAGAAGCGAATCGGACAGTGAAAAAAAGTGATGGAAACCGCAGATAGAAGTAGCATAAACGCTAAGAATTTGTTTATAATGAAGAATATGTATTTTGGGAGATTCCATTTCCAATTGCCGTTATCGCTCATATAAGAGCGCGAAATAGAGAAAGGAAGTGTGCCGAAGTTGAGCTTAAAACAATACACAAAAGAACAATTAAAAGAAATTTCATTAATCGAAGCCGCTTACGAGTGGCTGCATGATCAAAAACAAGCGGTTCCTTTTCACGAAATGATGAAAGCATTAACGTCCCGTCTGGAGCTTAGCGAAGCTGAAGTAAAGACAACGATTGCACAGTTTTATACAGACTTAAATATAGATGGACGTTTTTTATGTCTGGGTGACAACCGTTGGGGCCTGCGTGTTTGGTATCCTATCGACCAAAGTGAAGAAGATACAGTCACACCAGTTAAACCAAAAAAGAAAAAGGCTAAAAAGGTTGTCGATGAAGATGAGCTCGACGTCGTTGAATTTGATGATGCTGAGGAAGAAGAGATTGAGTACGATGAGCTCGACACCTTTGATGATAATGACGATGATGATGAGGACGATGACTTGCTCGGGGATGACGATCTCATTGAAGAAGACGACTTGGATGAAGACTTTGATGATGAAGATGAGGAAATTCTCGAAACCGAAGATGAATATGACCTTGATGAAGAGGCAGAAGACGAGGAAGACGAAGTCGTTGACGAAGACGCGGACAAATAGATAATCAATCATCTTGACTTTTTGAAAAAGGGCTTGTACAATTCTTTTTGGGCTCCTTAAAAAGGAACGTTAAAATTTAGCCGATCAAACGCTCCCCTACTGATTTTGTGGGTGGGGCGTTTTTTATTTTTTTATCCGGAAATTTTTCCATGCACGGTATAAAAAGCTGAGCAAAATTTTTCGCTGATACAACCTTTAAATAAAGGTTAATATGCACAAACTGATCTCTAGAGGGGGCAAACACAGATGACAAAGTATATTTTTGTAACAGGCGGGGTCGTTTCGTCGCTTGGAAAAGGAATCACCGCAGCTTCACTGGGCCGGTTATTAAAAAATCGCGGACTCAATGTCACGATCCAAAAATTTGATCCTTATATTAACGTGGATCCGGGAACGATGAGTCCCTACCAGCATGGTGAAGTATTCGTCACCGATGACGGCGCCGAGACAGATCTTGACTTAGGTCATTATGAACGTTTTATCGACATTAATCTCAACAAATTCAGCAATGTGACAACAGGAAAAATTTACTCAACTGTTCTGAAAAAAGAACGGCGTGGTGATTATCTGGGTGGAACGGTTCAAGTAATTCCGCATATTACGAATGAAATTAAAGAACGGGTTTTCCGGGCAGGCAGTGAAACAAACGCAGATGTTGTGATTACTGAAATTGGCGGAACGGTTGGCGATATTGAATCGCTGCCATTTTTAGAAGCAATCCGCCAAATTAAGAGTGACATCGGCCGTGATAACGTCATGTATATCCACTGTACGCTCGTTCCTTATATTAAAGCGGCAGGTGAAATGAAAACAAAGCCGACGCAGCATAGTGTGAAAGAACTTCGCAGCCTTGGAATTCAGCCAAATGTGATTGTTGTTCGTACCGAAATGCCTATATCGGATGATATGAAAGATAAAATCGCTTTGTTCTGTGATATCGCACCAAAAGCTGTTATTGAGTGCCGGGATGCAGAAACCCTTTATTCTGTGCCTTTAGCACTTCAGGACCAGAATCTTGATAAGATCGTTTGTGAGCATCTAAAGCTCCAATGTGCTGAAGCAGATATGACAGAATGGCAGGAGCTTGTTGACCGGGTTGTCAATCTTTCGCAAAAAACAACGATTGCGCTTGTCGGCAAGTATGTCGAACTTCAGGATGCTTATATTTCCGTTGTAGAAGCACTGAAACATGCCGGCTATGCCTTTGACGCCGACGTGCAAATTAAATGGATCAATTCAGAAGAAGTAACGTCCGAAAATGTCACTGAACTTCTGCAGGGTGTAGATGGAATTCTCGTTCCTGGTGGTTTTGGTGATCGCGGAATTGACGGGAAATTACTTGCAATCCAATATGCCCGTGAACAAAAAACACCTTTCCTCGGCATCTGCCTTGGAATGCAATTGGCTTCCGTAGAGTTTGCCCGTAATGTTCTCGGCCTGGAAGATGCGCACTCTGCTGAAATCAATCCAAATACAAAACATCCTGTTATTGACCTATTGCCGGAACAAAAAGACATTGAAGACCTCGGCGGAACATTGCGCCTTGGTTTATATCCTTGTAAACTGACGGAAGGCTCAAAAGCCAATATCGCCTACGACGATGAAGTCGTTTATGAGCGCCACCGTCATCGTTACGAGTTTAATAATCAGTACCGCCAGGCGATGGAGCAAGCAGGATTTATGTTCTCCGGGACAAGCCCTGACGGCCGCCTTGTTGAAATTATTGAAATCGAGGATCACCCATGGTTTGTGGCATCCCAATTCCATCCGGAATTTACGTCAAGACCAACGCGACCACAGCCTTTATTCCGTGACTTTATTAAAGCTTCATTAAAGTTACATCAAAATTAAACGAAAACCCTTGAACAGAGACAAGTTCAAGGGTTTTTTGTATTGATTGCTAATAAAACATGTACAAGTTTACATAACGTAAAAAAGCTGGGAATGTGCGGTGTCGCGCGTTTCGCTTAATTAATGCCCGTGAACGCTTAATTATTGTATTTTTCGCTTAAATCAGATGGGTTTTCGCTTAATTCCGATCATTTTCCGCTTAATTAATTGGGGCAGAGACCTGAGCTGCCCCACTTGCTAGTGTAATTGTAGCGATTATGTAAACTAAAGACTCACAGATGATCATCAAAGAACGATTCTGTTTGAGTATGATCAAAAGAAAGCTGCAATCCCGTAAAATTCAACCGAAATCATGATAAAATCACTGAACCAGAACCTACCTTGGGCAAGTCGTTACTTAAACAATCTGCTAAAGCTCATATTCAGTAAGAATCTCTTCATAAATAAACTTCAACCCATAGTAGGCAAACAGGGCGGCCATCGCTGACGGGTATCCGAAACGGTTGCCTTCCTCATCAGGGAGGAGCGGCTTGACCAGTTTTAAATCGATATGTATATCTGCCAGTGCCGTTAAATCATCGGTTGCCCCAGCGACAGCAGTCGAAACGGCAACAAAAGGAACTCTTCGGTCCGCAAGCATCTTCGCACATCGTACTGAATCTCCATCAGTTGATAAGCGGGAGAAAACAAGTACTCGGTCCATGTCTTTAATAGAGTCTATCTCTGCTGCGCCCTTCCATTTCTTCGCTTTTTTAAATGGCTCAGCGCCCTCAATCGCCTCAGACAGAACAGCTCTCATTTCACTGTTGCCGTAAATATAAACGAAACCATCCCCAGCAGCTGCCTGTGCCAACAGCCGCGCTCCTTCTTCTATTGATAACTCCTGGTCCTGTATCCTTTTAAAAAGCCCGGCTAATTGGGTTGAAAACATTTTTAACATCCAAAAACCTCCCTGTGTTGATAGGACAAATCAATGAAATGACAAGAACTGCTTGAAAATCCTTCATCCATTATAAGTTTTTTTAAGAAGCGCGTAAAATAAACCGGAAATTAGAACTTGTAACAGGAAAAGACAGGCAGGAATAATCAACTTCAAAATCGAAATATACGATGGGGAGAAATTTTATTTAATATTATTTTTGTAAACATACAAAAAATATGTGAAGGGAAGGTGGATTTATGAAAGGGAAAATATTAATTGTCGATGATCAGTTTGGGATACGCATCCTTTTAAATGAGGTTTTGCAAAAAGAAGGTTATGATACGTACCAGGCCGCCAACGGAGTCCAGGCTCTTGACATCGTGTCGAAGCATGCTCCTGATCTCGTCTTGCTTGACATGAAAATTCCGGGAATGGACGGGATCGAAATTTTAAAACGAATGAAGGTACTTGACGAAGGGATAAGAGTCATCATTATGACCGCTTATGGGGAACTTGATATGATTCAGGAAGCAAAGGACCTGGGGGCGCTCACTCATTTTGCAAAACCGTTTGACATTGATGACATCCGGGCCGCCGTTAAGAAATATTTGCCAATTACCTCAAGCTAAAAATTCAGGAATTAAAAATCAGAGTTATTTTAATCATTGATAACGCTTCCAATGTCTCAAATTTATGACAGTTATTAAAATGACAGTGGATTAATAGCAATTCTTTTTCCGATTTGGTATTATACAAGGGGAATTCCAATGGATCGGGCCTCATGAACGCAGAAAGTTCCATGGACATATTTAATGATATTAGGGGAAAACCTTAAACGGGATGCTCTGTGAAAATGAAGCCGATCACCAATAAGGAGGAAGACAAATGCCTTTAGTTTCAATGACCGATATGCTAAACAAAGGGAAAGCAGAAGGCTATGCAGTTGGACAATTTAATTTAAATAACCTTGAGTTTACTCAAGCGATTTTGCAAGCGGCTGAAGAAGAAAAGTCACCGGTTATTTTAGGTGTTTCAGAAGGTGCAGCCCGCTACATGGGTGGGTTTAAGACTGTCGTCAAAATGGTAGAAGGACTGATGGAAGACTATAAGATTACAGTTCCGGTTGCCATCCATTTAGATCATGGTTCCAGCTTCGACAAGTGTAAAGAAGCGATTGACGCAGGTTTCACTTCTGTTATGATTGATGCTTCCCACCATCCGTTTGAAGAAAATGTCGAAATAACTTCTAAAGTAGTCGAATATGCCCATTCAAAAGGAGTTTCTGTTGAAGCAGAGCTTGGAACTGTTGGCGGTCAGGAAGATGATGTTGTTGCCGATGGTGTTATTTATGCAGATGCTAAAGAATGTGAAGAGCTTGTGAAGCGGACGGGCATTGATTTTCTTGCTCCTGCTTTAGGTTCAGTACACGGTCCTTATAAAGGGGAACCAAATTTAGGATTTAAAGAAATGGAAGAGATCGGGAGCCTTACCGGGGTACCTTTAGTCCTTCATGGCGGCACAGGCATTCCAACAAAGGATATTCAAAGATCAATTTCGCTTGGAACAGCAAAAATCAACGTTAATACCGAAAACCAAATCGCGTCTGCCAAAGCAGTTCGTGAAGTGTTGGCTGCAAATCCGGATGTATACGATCCACGCAAATATTTGGGACCAGCACGTGAGTCGATTAAACAAACGGTTATCGGCAAAATGCGTGAGTTTGGTTCTTCAAACAAAGCGTAATTAGTGTCGATTATAATATAATTAATGTAAAATGAAACCGCCCTGTTAAAGGCGGTTTCAATTCATTTAAATTTGTTTAAAAATTTCGTCGAATGGAGAGGTTTACATATGAAATTTTTTATCGATACGGCTAATATCAACGAAATTCGTGAGGCTCATTCCCTGGGTATTTTAGCAGGAGTGACCACAAACCCGACTTTAGTAGCAAAAGAGCAAAACGTTTCCTTTCATGATCGGCTTCGGGAAATTACCGAGCTTGTTAAAGGCTCTGTCAGTGCTGAAGTAATCGCTCTTGATGCAGAAGGAATGATTAAGGAAGGCAGGGAGCTGGCAGCGATTGCTCCGAATATTACCGTAAAAGTACCGATGACTCCGGATGGGCTTAAAGCAGTCCATGCTTTGACAGAGGACGGAATTAAAACGAATGTTACGTTAATATTCAGTGCTAACCAGGCGCTTCTTGCGGCAAGAGCGGGGGCAACCTATGTATCTCCATTTCTTGGCCGCCTTGATGATATCGGTCATAATGGCCTTGAGCTTGTTTCGACGATCGCTGAAATTTTTGCGGTTCATGGCCTGGAAACAGAAATCATTGCCGCGTCGATTCGCCACCCGCAGCATGTGACGGAAGCAGCATTACGAGGGGCGCATATTGCGACGATTCCTTTGAATGTGATTCTGCAGCTGTGCAAGCATCCGTTAACCGATAAAGGAATTGATGCGTTCCTGGCAGACTGGAATTCCCGCGCCTGATCGGTTTCGCTTAACTTTTAAAACTGCAGGCTTGATTATTGAGCAGGCATAGTGTAAGTTGGAAAAGGAAAAGGTAATTTTTTCAAATCAGTCTTTTCATACATGAAAAAGAAGATTTCGTGTAAACTAAATATTAAGACAAACTGTCGGAATATGCCTTTCTTTGTTGGAAAATTATAGTAATTAACGTTTTCTTTGTAGATTTGCCAAACGGGCGCAACTCCCCGCATCTTTTGTAAGACTTATAAGCTCCCGTTATTCGCGAAGGAAATTCTGACATGTCACAATGAAAAGCCTTTATGGCCGGCCTTTTTAATAAGGTCGATCCATGCGGTTTACGGCTTAGAAGGGAGTCAAACATGGAAAAGCTTAAAATTGCAGGCGGTTATCCGCTAAAAGGGACAGTTCGAATCAGTGGAGCGAAAAACAGCGCTGTCGCTTTGATTCCTGCAGCCATTTTGGCCGATTCACCTGTCTCGATTGAGGGTTTACCAGATATTTCGGACGTACAGATTTTAAAAGGGCTTCTTGAAGAGATTGGCGGTACGGTCGAATTTTCCAACCATGAAATGACGGTTGATCCTTCTTCGATGATCTCGATGCCACTGCCAAACGGAAAAGTAAAAAAACTTAGAGCTTCGTATTATTTAATGGGAGCCATGCTGGGCCGCTTTAAAAAGGCTGTTATTGGACTTCCGGGAGGATGCCATCTCGGCCCGCGCCCGATTGATCAGCACATAAAAGGCTTTGAAGCACTCGGTGCCAGTGTTACCAATGAACAGGGCGCTATTTATTTGCGGGCTGATGAATTGCGCGGGGCGCGCATTTACTTGGACGTAGTCAGTGTTGGTGCGACGATCAACATTATGCTGGCTGCCGTTCGCGCTAAAGGCCGGACGATTATTGAGAATGCAGCGAAGGAACCGGAAATTATCGATGTCGCTACATTGCTCACCAATATGGGAGCAAATATAAAGGGAGCCGGGACGGACGTGATCAGGATTGAAGGTGTTGACGAGCTTCACGGCTGCCGTCATACGATCATTCCCGACCGCATCGAAGCGGGAACCTACTTAATTCTTGGTGCAGCGGTTGGAGAAGGAATCCTGATTGATAATGTGATTCCGCAGCATCTCGAGTCACTCATCGCAAAGCTTCGCGAAATGGGCGTGCCGATTGAAGCTGGAGATGACCAAGTGTTTGTCGGGCCTGCTGGAAAATTCAAGCCAGTCGACGTTAAAACACTTGTCTACCCTGGTTTCCCGACAGATCTACAACAGCCGTTTACTTCTTTGCTGACAAGGGCGGAGGGTTCAAGTGTTGTGACGGATACAATCTACGGAGCCCGGTTCAAGCATATTGACGAATTAAGAAGGATGAACGCGAATATTAAAGTTGAAGGCCGGTCTGCAATTATCAATGGTTCTGTGCAGCTCCAAGGCGCCAAGGTGAAGGCAAGTGACCTGCGAGCCGGTGCAGCGCTTATCATTGCCGGTTTGATCGCAGAAGGAATTACCGAAGTTACCGGGCTTGAACACATCGACAGAGGCTACAGCCATCTGGTTGAAAAGCTGAACGGCCTCGGAGCCACTGTCTGGCGGGAAGAATTAACGGGGGAAGAACTCGAACAATTGAAAAATGCCTAATAAGAAGCCTTTCTAGAGAAATAAATGGAACGAGCGGGAGGAAGAGAACAGATGGAGAGAAGCTTATCAATGGAGCTTATCCGTGTGACCGAAGCTGCTGCACTTGCTTCTGCACGATGGATGGGCCGCGGGAAAAAAGATGAAGCTGATGATGCGGCAACTTCTGCGATGCGGGATGTATTCGATACGGTTCCGATGAAAGGAACCGTCGTAATTGGAGAAGGAGAAATGGATGAAGCTCCGATGCTCTATATCGGTGAAAAGCTCGGAACCGGCTATGGCCCACGTGTTGATGTTGCAGTGGACCCGCTTGAAGGAACCAACATTGTTGCTTCCGGGGGCTGGAACGCCCTTGCCGTTTTAGCGGTAGCCGACCATGGCAATCTTCTTCATGCGCCGGATATGTATATGGATAAAATCGCCGTCGGTCCTGAAGCGGTTGGTCAAATAGATATAAATGCTTCGGTCATTGATAATTTAAAAGCTGTTGCGAAAGCAAAAAATAAAGATGTTGAAGATGTGGTGGCGACCGTTTTAAATCGCCCGCGCCACGAGCACATTATTACCCAGCTTCGCGAAGCGGGGGCCAGAATTAAACTCATTAATGATGGGGATGTAGCGGGAGCAATTAATACCGCTTTCGAATCAACCGGTGTCGATATTTTATTCGGATCCGGCGGAGCTCCGGAGGGAGTGTTGGCAGCCGTTGCCTTAAAGTCGCTTGGTGGAGAAATACAGGGTAAGCTCTTACCGCAAAATGACGCGGAGCTTGAAAGGTGTCTCTCGATGGGGCTTGAAGTAAACAAAATTCTTCGCATGGAAGACCTTGTCAGGGGCGATGATGCGATCTTTGCTGCAACAGGTGTTACCGATGGTGAGCTATTACGCGGTGTCCAATTTAAAGGTTCCTACGGTTCTACCCATTCTGTTGTAATGAGAGCAAAATCGGGTACTGTCCGTTTTATCGAAGGCCGTCACAGCTTAAAAAAGAAACCTCATCTAGTGATAAAAGGGTAAGTTCTCAGCTTTTCTGCAAACCCTTTCAACCGCTCCCTGGTTCTCACGGGAACAGGGAGCATCTTTTCATTTAGGTTGAAAATCTTATTGTGGCAATACTTCGAAAGAACACATCTTTGCTCCCTTCCTCAAAACTTTTATTCACAAACAAAAAAATTAGTTGATTAATTTTCAATAAACAGGGTAAAATAAAGATTGTTTTGGCGAACTCATAAATTTTTATAGTATAAAAGTTTTTGCTAGGTCTGCGATGTGCCCGCGCCCAAAGAAAGTCATGCTTCCTAGTTGAATTCACTTCTATAATGCTTCAAGAAACCCTTCAGTAGTCCATCCTTCCGTCCATATCGAAAACCTGTTCACAATTATATGGGGGAAACAATCGAAAAATTAAAAAGTGTGGTGTATATATGGAATTAACTATTACAAGTTTAGAAAATATGAAATTAAAAGAACTATACGAGCTTGCCCGTGAATTTAAAGTATCCTATTACAGCAAATTAACGAAAAAAGAGCTCATCTTTGCTATTCTTAAAGTCAGGGCCGAACAACAGGGCTATTTCTTTATGGAAGGTGTCCTTGAAATTATTCAGTCGGAAGGCTTTGGTTTTCTCCGCCCGATCAACTATTCGCCAAGCTCCGAGGATATATATATATCGGCATCGCAAATTCGCCGCTTTGATCTCCGAAATGGGGACAAGGTATCCGGAAAAGTCCGTCCTCCAAAGGAGAATGAAAGGTATTTTGGGCTACTTCATGTAGAGGCTGTAAATGGCGATGATCCTGAGACAGCAAAAGAGCGAGTCCATTTCCCGGCGTTAACGCCGCTTTATCCGGACAGGCAAATGAAGGTGGAAACGACGCAAAGAGGGCTGTCAACAAGAATTATGGACGTCATTGCGCCGGTCGGCTTTGGGCAGCGCGGTTTGATTGTGGCTCCGCCAAAAGCTGGTAAAACAATGCTTTTAAAAGAAATCGCCAACAGCATTACCACCAATCATCCGGAAGCGGAACTAATCGTCTTGTTAATTGACGAGCGTCCGGAGGAAGTAACCGACATCGAGCGTTCTGTTGCCGGTGATGTCGTAAGCTCGACTTTTGATGAAGTTCCGGAAAACCACATAAAGGTGGCGGAGCTTGTACTCGAGCGCGCAATGCGGCTTGTCGAGCATAAACGTGATGTTGTTATATTAATGGATAGCATCACTCGCTTGGCCCGTGCCTATAACCTCGTGATTCCTCCAAGCGGCCGGACATTGTCTGGTGGTATCGACCCTGCTGCTTTCCATCGTCCAAAGCGATTCTTTGGTGCAGCGCGTAACATCGAGGAAGGTGGAAGCTTGACAATCCTTGCGACGGCTCTTGTAGATACGGGGTCACGAATGGATGATGTTATTTATGAGGAATTTAAAGGAACAGGAAATATGGAACTCCATCTTGACCGTGCTCTTGCCGAAAGACGGATCTTCCCTGCGATTGATATCCGCCGGTCGGGCACGCGGAAAGAGGAATTGCTGATCCCGAAAGAACATCTTGATAAATTATGGGCGATCCGCAAATCTATGTCGGATTCACCTGAATTTGCAGAGAAATTTTTGCGCAAGCTAAAACAAACAAAATCAAATGAAGAATTTTTTGCACAGCTTTCTGAAGAAATGAAAGCAAAGCGTTCTTAATAAGAAAAAGGACGGATGACACACTTTTTGCTTAAAATCACTTCTTGCAAATCAGCTGTCCTCTTGTTATAATATCATTTGTATGGTTTTGAAATTTACGGTTTGGTCATACAGCCGTAATTATAACTCTGTTTCGAAAGACTCAGGGCGGAAAAGGAGATGAAAAGAATGAAAGCAGGAATTCATCCTAACTATAAAACAGTATCGGTGAAATGCGCTTGTGGTAATGAGTTTGAAACGGGTTCTGTTAAAGACGGAATTCGCGTAGAGACTTGTTCTGAGTGCCACCCATTCTATACAGGTCGTCAAAAGTTTGCTGAAGCAGGCGGACGTGTTGACCGATTCAATAAAAAATACGGCCTTAAGAACCAAGAATAAATGTCAGAAACAGGCAAGAGGTTTTCAGCGCTTGCCTGTTTTTTATTTTAAAGAATCAGGTATACATAAGAAAAAAGGTTTGTTTTTTGCTCACTTGCTAATAGTAGGACAAACAGATACGAACTGTATTGTGCTTTTAAAGTATCATTTGGCAGGGACAAGGAAGGAGACGCCATTCATGTATGAAATGAGACAGAGCGGATGGGTTGAGGTAGTTTGCGGAAGTATGTTCTCCGGGAAATCGGAAGAATTAATTCGCCGTGTAAGAAGAGCTCAATTTGCCAAGCAAAAAATAGCGGTTTTTAAGCCGAAAATTGATAACCGATACAGCAACGAAGAAGTTGTTTCGCATAATGGCAACTCGTTTATCGCTATTCCGATTTCAAAGTCAGCCGACATATTTCAGTATATTGACGCCGAAGTGGATGTAATCGCAATCGATGAAGTCCAGTTCTTTGACGAGAAGATTGTTGAAGTCATCCAGCAGCTTGCCAACAGCGGCTACAGGGTGATTGCTGCTGGCCTTGACCAGGACTTCCGCGGCGAACCGTTTGGGCAAATGCCTGCTATTATGGCGATTGCCGAGCTTGTGACAAAGCTCCAGGCCGTTTGCGCTGTTTGCGGATCGCCGGCAAGCCGCACGCAACGGTTGATAAATGGAAATCCAGCCTCGTATGATGATCCGGTTATTTTGGTCGGAGCTTCAGAATCATACGAACCGCGCTGCCGTCATCACCATGAAGTCCCGAAATCGTCCAAAGGCAGCTCGTCCCGGCTGAAAACTGAAACTTTATCATAGTTCTTATATTTCGACCCCCGCCTGGCTTTTGCTTTTGCGGGGTTTTGTCGTTTCCTTATGAATTCGCATATCCCATCTTTTTTTGACTGCCATTGTTCCGTGTACTATAATTAGACTGTTATGGATTAGTGTGATCACAGGCTCTGTTCTTGCAAAGAGCATGATGAAAATAGAGGTGAGTAGCTATGTTTGATCGACTTCAAGCTGTTGAGGACCGCTATGAAAAGCTTAATGAGCTTTTAAGTGATCCTTCAATTGTTAATGATACAAATAAATTAAGAGATTATTCAAAAGAACAATCCGATATTCAAGATACGGTTGATACGTATCGCGAGTATAAACAGGTACGCGAGCAACTCCAGGATGCAAAGGCAATGCTTGATGACAAGCTCGACCCTGAAATGCGCGAAATGGTCAAGGAAGAATTGTCAGAGCTTGAGCAACAAATGGAGAATCTTGAAGCTCGTTTGAAATTATTGTTAGTTCCGAAGGACCCGAATGATGACAAAAACGTGATCTTCGAGATTCGCGGTGCAGCAGGCGGGGACGAAGCCGCGTTATTTGCCGGGAACCTTTACCGAATGTACAGCCGTTTTGCCGAAATCCAAGGCTGGAAGACGGAAATCATTGATGCAAATCCGACCGGTCTGGGCGGATTCAAAGAAATTATTTTCATGATCAACGGAAAAGGGGCCTTTTCAAAGCTAAAATTTGAAAATGGTGCCCATCGTGTCCAGCGTGTGCCCGAAACGGAATCCGGCGGACGGATCCATACTTCAACAGCTACGGTTGCTTGCCTGCCGGAAGCAGAAGACGTTGAAGTTGAAATCCACGATAAAGATATCCGTTTTGATGCATTTGCATCAAGCGGCGCGGGCGGACAGAGCGTAAACACGACGATGTCTGCCGTTCGTTTAACCCACATTCCAACAGGTATCGTCGTTTCCTGCCAGGATGAGAAATCCCAGCATAAAAACAAGGACAAGGCGATGAAAGTATTGCGTGCCCGTGTCTATGATAAATTTCAGCAGGAAGCCCAGGCCGAATATGACCAGGTGCGTAAATCGGCTGTGGGCACCGGTGATCGTTCAGAACGGATCCGGACTTACAATTTCCCGCAAAACCGGGTAACTGACCATCGCATCGGCTTAACGATTCAAAAGCTTGACCAGATTCTAGAAGGCAAGCTCGACGACATCATTGATGCATTGGTTTTAGAAGACCAATCCAAAAAGCTTGAAAGTGCAGGAGAGCTGTAAGATGGCAAAAATATACGAAGCCCTGAACTGGGCTTCTTCTTTTTTAATGAAAAATGGCCGGGAGCAGCACGCGGCTGAGCTGCTGCTTCGCCATTATACAGGCATGGACAGGGCCGCTCTGTTCGCGAGCTTCCATGCCGGCCTGCCCGATGAAACAATGCAGTCCTTTCAAGAAGGAATAGCTCTTCATGTCAAGGGCATACCAGTACAATATATTATTGGAAGCGAAGAGTTTTATGGCCGAACTTTTCAAGTAAATGAGCATGTGCTCATTCCGCGTCCGGAAACAGAAGAGCTCGTTTTTGAAGCGATAAACAGAATAGGCAGCCTTTTTAACCAGGAAGATGTTTTGGAGGTTGTCGATGCCGGGACGGGGACAGGGGCAATCGCGATCACAATCAAACTCGAGCTGCCTGCACTAAACGTAACAGCTTCGGATATATCGGTTGCCGCCCTCAATGTCGCCAAAAACAATGCCAGAAATCTTGGGGCAGATCTGCAGTTCATCCACGGAGACTTACTGAAACCATTTATCGAAGCAGGGCAGAAATTTGATGTCATCCTCTCAAACCCTCCTTATATTCCTCTTCGGGATATCGATGGAATGTCGGAAGTCGTTAAAGATCACGAGCCTCATCTTGCCCTTTTTGCAGGTGATGATGGACTGGATATTTACCGAAGATTTATGGCCGAATTGCCATTCGTTGTAAAAGACAAAGCGCTTATCGGCTTTGAAATCGGCGCCGGCCAGAGCGATGATGTTGCGGTATTGTTAAAAAAGACTTTCCCTGCTGCTGACGTTGATGTCGTTTATGACATAAATAGAAAAGACCGCATTGTATTTGCTTATATCAGCTGATGCAGAAGACCCTTAGCCTTTTGGCTAAGGGTCTTTTTACAATGTTTTAGACAGTAGGGTCATTTCGCGGATAAACGGTACTTTTCGCGGATAAACCATACTTTTCCGCGGATAAACCAAGAACTGCTCATAGATGGAACCGAGCCAGTCGCGGGGTAAACAGCTCCTTTCGCGGATAAACCGAAAACCGCTCATCAAAGGAACCCAGCCAGTCGCGGATAAACCGGACTTTTCGCGGATAAAATGCACTATTTCGCGGATAAACGGTACTTTTTCGCGGATAAACAGTACTTTTTCGTGGATAAACCGAAAACCGCTCATCAAAGGAACCCAGCCAGTCGCGAATAAACCGGACTTTTCGCGGATAAACCGAGAACCGCTCATCAAAGGAACCCAGCCAGTCGCGGGTAAACAGCTCCTTTTCGCAGATAAACACCTCCCCGGGTGCAACAATCGCACTGTTTTTAATGAAAATCCACGATTATCGTGCTCGCTGAATGATGACGAATAAAAGCTACCACGATTTCTGCAATTACTAGTTTAAGATTCTAACATTTTGTCCACAATGGGGGTAGTGAAGGGACGGTGTTGGCGATGAGAACGAAAACATTGGCGTGGGCTTATATTGTGATTCTATCAATAGGCACGCTCTTGAACTTATATATACCGAAAAATGAAGCGGCCGCGAGCGACGCAGTCGTGATTCCAAATGAAGCGATCCGGCTGCGAATTCTTGCAAACAGTGATACAGAGCAGGACCAAGCATTAAAAAGGCTTGTCCGCGATGCGGTAAATGCAGAGATTTCTGAATGGGTTGCGGACCTTACGTCAATTGAAGAGGCAAGAAGCTTAATTCAATCCAGGCTTCCGGAGATTCAAAAAATCGCCGAAGAAGTTGTCGCGCGGGAGCAGTCGTCGCAAACGGTAAAGGCTGAATTTGGCCGAGTCCAATTTCCGACTAAACTGTACGGACAATTTCTTTACCCGGCTGGAGAGTATGAAGCGATCCTCATTTCACTGGGCGAAGGAAAAGGGGCGAACTGGTGGTGCGTATTATTTCCGCCCCTATGTTTTCTTGACTTTTCAAACGGTGTTGCCGTAAGTGAAGAAGAGCAGACGGTAAAGGACAGTGAAGAAACACTGCAACCGGTTAAGGAAGCAGTCGAGGTCGTGAACGATGGCCAAAAAGCGCCCGTATATACGGCAAAAGATGAAGAGCCAGTTGAGGTTAAGTTCTTTGTAAAGGAGCTTTGGGCGAAGCTTTTTGAATGAAATTTTGTAAAATGTGCGGCGCAAATATAACTGCAAATCATCAAAGGCATTTTATCAGCAGGGCGGGGAACACGGAAAAGCAGCGAAAGATAGGGCTCGTAAAGAGATTACCTAGTGTATATAATAAACTTCATTTCAAAAAAGTAGACTTTCCGTTCACCGGGTCTACTTTTTTATATTCTTTCATATTCATAGTAATAGAATAGGAAAAATGAGGTGGATTGATGGACACAATCGTACGTTGTGCAAATGAACAGGATTTGGCAAGGTTATTAACATTTCTCGAAGATGCTAAACTTGGCACGGAGGGAGTGGCGGCTGCAATTGATTATTTTTTGCTGGTTGAAGACGTGCACGGTAACTTAAAAGCGACGGTCGGTATTGAGCCTGCAGGTGAAGCGGGACTGCTGCGTTCCCTTGTGATCAGCGAAGGAATGGCAGAAAAGATAATTTTGATGTTATTTGAACAAATGCTCATCTTAGCGCGGGATAAGCAGTTGAAAGAGTTATACTTGGCAACAAATAAACAGGGCAGTTTGCTTTTTTTTAATATGCTTGGTTTTACCGCAATTGAGAGTGAGGACTTGCCGATGTCTATCCGTCAGCTCAAACACGTGAAATTCATTCTGGATGTGGATAATTCCAGATTTTTAACGTTATCCATGTAAGTAATGTGGATATATCCACAGTTTTATCCACAAAATCACGATGTTTATACACATTTTGTGGATAAAACTTGTGTTCCCCTCCATCTTCTTTTATACTTTCAAAGGTAGCAATTACTAGATTCTGAAGTAAAAACACCGGTAAATAGAGAGTATTTTGAGTTGACATAAAAGGTGGATGAACATGGATACAAAAATTTGGTCAGTGGATAAGTTTGTGACTAACTTAGAAGATTATCCACAGATTTCTGAAGCCGCCGCTTTGTTAAAAGAAAATGAAGTAGTCGCTTTTCCTACTGAAACAGTATATGGGTTGGGCGGAAATGCCGATAGTGACACTGCTGTGGCAAAGATTTTCGAAGCGAAAGGCAGGCCGGCGGATAATCCGTTAATTATCCACATTGCAAAAAAAGAGCAACTCGACAGTTTTGTGGATGGAGTTCCTGAAAAAGCCGGGATGTTAATGGATCATTTCTGGCCGGGACCATTGACCATTGTCTTCAATAAAAAAGCGGGACAGTTATCCGCTAAAGCAACAGCCGGCCTGTCAACAGTTGCGGTCAGAATGCCGGATCACCCGGTAGCTCTTGCCTTAATTAAAAAAACAGGGTTGCCGATTGCAGCACCGAGCGCAAACCAGTCCGGCAAACCAAGCCCGACTTCGGCGCAGCACGTCCATGATGATTTGTACGGGAGAATAAGCGGCATTATTGACGGCGGAGCAACAGGGGTCGGTGTTGAATCGACTGTTATTGATTGCACCGGGCCGGTCCCGGTTATTTTAAGGCCGGGCGGAGCTACGGTTGAGCAGATTGAGGCGGTTGTTGGTAAAGTCCAATTGGATCCGGCTCTGGCAGATCAAGAAATAGCACCAAAATCACCAGGCATGAAGTATCAGCATTATGCACCAAATGCTCCTCTCTATTTAGTAGAAGGAAGCCGTGACTTTTTGCAAGAGCTTATTAATGAGAAAAGGAAACTGGGATTGAAGGCAGGCGTGTTAACCACTGAAGAAAACGTCGCTTTTTTTCAAGCCGATGCCGTGCTTGGCTGCGGGAGCCGGGACAAGCCGGAAACGGTTGCCAGCTCTTTGTATGATACGTTAAGGGAGTTTAACGCCAAGGATCTTGATGTCATTTTTTCAGAAGTTTTCCCGCGGATTGGCGTTGGTGAGGCTGTCATGAACCGCCTGATGAAAGCGGCAGGCCAGCGGTTGATCAAGGAAGAATAGTCTGGCAGACAGGGACGCATTCTGGGAAGAGTGCGCTTTTTTCTATTGAATGAGCGGTTTAATAACCAGCTTCTAAATCCCTTTGGACGTGCATATGATGAAATAGCAAGTCCAAGGGGTGAACAAAAATGGAGGTAACTGGAGAAGTTTTTACACTAATCGTCATGGCATTTGCACTAGGAATGGACGCTTTTTCGGTCGGCCTTGGAATGGGAATGTACAAGCTTCGTCTCAGGCAGATCTTTAAAATAGGATTCACAATCGGTATATTCCATTTGTGGATGCCTATGCTCGGAATGATTGCAGGCAGATTTTTATCAGAAAAATTTGGTGCAATCGCCGGCTATATTGGTGGAATGCTTCTTGTTATTCTTGGCGTGCAAATGATTCTGGCTGTTTTTAAGGACGAAGAAAGCAGCATAATCACCCCCGTTGGCCTCGGAATGCTCATTTTTGCATTAAGCGTCAGCCTTGATAGCTTTTCAGTCGGGTTAACGCTTGGCATTTACGGAGCGAAAACAGCATTAGTGTTAATCTGTTTTGGTGCAGCTGCCACCGTGCTGGCGTGGCTCGGCCTATATCTCGGCAGGAAAGTCCGGGGTTTGCTGGGGGCATACAGCGAAGCACTTGGTGGGAGCATACTTCTCGCATTTGGCATCAAGCTTCTCTTCTCATTTTAAGGATACATAATCGTCGAACGGGCACCTTTAAAGGTGTCTGTTCTCTTTTTTTAAAGCAAGTCTATTGTAATAGGTAATAATGGCTTATAATGTAAATAAAGGAGGCAATCATCGATGACACGCATTTTATTTGTTTGTACGGGGAATACGTGCCGGAGCCCAATGGCTGAAGCAATCTTAAAAAGCAAATCCATTCCCGGAATTGAGGTACGATCCGCGGGTGTGTTTGCGGGTGTGGGCAGTGCGGCATCACCCAATGCGAACAAGGTTCTCGAAGAAAATAATATTTTCCATGAGCATCGCTCTACGCTTTTAACAAAAGCAGAAATCGATTGGGCAACATATATTTTAACGATGACCGCTGCGCACAAAGCGTCTGTTATCAGCCAGTTTCCATACGCGGCAGATAAAACGTTTACATTATATGAGTTTGCAGGAAATGATGCAGGTCGAGATATTGCTGATCCTTATGGCGGACCGGTTCACCTTTACCGGCAAACCTATCAAGAAATTCACCAAGTAATCGACAAAATCATGACACGTTTAAAAAACATTTAACAATGTTCGGAGGAGAAACTGATGGAGGAGAAAAAGCGCTACAAATTTGGATTAAGGAAGAAGCTTGTCCTGTTTACGACAGCTCTGGCGTTTATAACATATACGACCAGTGCAGTATTTATTTACTTTTTGTACCCTTATATTAACGAGATGATCGCAATCGGCGAGATGAGCTTTAGTGCTATCACCTTGTCCTTAGGAATTATTTGGTCAGGAATCCTTGCATTTATCGCGGCAGGCTTTATCATTAAACCGTTGCAAAGGCTAGAAAAAATCGCGATTAAAGCGGCCCATGGTGATATAAAGGAAGACGCTGAAGTCTCCAATTCCGATGATGAAATCCGCTCACTTGGAATTGCTTTTAACCACATGCTGTTCAGCTTAAGAGATATGGTGGAGAACATCGATGGAAATTTCCAGGACACGAATGCAAAGGTCCTTGCTATTTCAAAGGAGTCATCAGCAGCGTCATTACAAGCCGAAGCGATTTCCCGGACAATCCGCGAGATCTCGGCGGGTGCTGATAACTCAGCCGTTTCGATTCAGTCCACAGCTGAGTCTGTAGAAGATGTGATCAAAATTGCGGAAGAGGTGCAGGAAAAGGCCAAAGTATCTGGAATGGTTTCGCAGGAAATGGTCAACGATTTACGCGAATCGAAAGAAGTCATTCATTCCTTAATAGCAGGAATTGAAAAGCTTTCTAAAGAAAACCAGCATTCCTTACATACTGTTAAACGCCTTGAGGAAAATGCAGCAAAGGTCGAACAGATCATCCAGCTTGTCGGCGATATTGCCGCACAGACCAATTTACTTGCCTTGAATGCGTCTATTGAAGCAGCTCGTGCAGGTGAGCACGGCAAAGGCTTTGCTGTCGTTGCCGAAGAAGTCAGGAAGCTCGCAGATGAAAGTGGGAAGGCAGTTCAAGGGATTTCTGAATTGATTAAAGATATTCAAAAAGAAGTTCAAAATGTCGTCGAACAAATTTCCGGCCAGGTCAAAACGGCCAATGAAGAAGCGAAAAAAGGATCAAAAACGAAAGAGGTCATCGAAGAAATGGCCGGAACCGTCAATGAAATGGCGGAAGCGGTTGCGGCGATTACCACTCTGGTCGACAGGCAAATGGAAGGTATTCAGCATACTTCCACCCAGTCTCAGGAGGTGGCAGCTATTGCCGAGGAAACTTCCGCGGCTGCCCAGGAAGTAGCCACATCTACCCAGCAGCAGGCAATGGTTATTGCCAACGTAGAAAGCAGCGCGGCTCAGCTTAAAGCCCAAGCCGAACAACTGAAAAGCACAATCACCCGTTTTAAATTATAATTTTGGGAGAAAGGCTCCCTTCGACTTATAGTCGGGGGCCTTAATTTCACTACACCGGGCAAATTGTTTAAACCAGAGAGGGTTTTCTTTATTAATTTTCATCGGTATGTCAAAATAAAGGAAACGACAGCTTTATATGGGGGATTTAAATGAAGGTTGCGATTGCATCAGATCATGGCGGAATAAATATTCGTGAAGAAATAAAGAGCTTAATGGATGAACTCGGAATTGAATACGAAGATTTTGGGTGCGAGTGCAGCACATCTGTTGATTATCCCGATTACGCACTCCCTGTCGCTGAAAAAGTAGCCAACGGACAATTTGACAGGGGCATTTTAATTTGCGGAACCGGCATTGGCATGAGCATCGCTGCCAACAAAGTGAAAGGCATACGCTGTGCCCTTGTGCACGATGTTTTCAGTGCAAAGATGACCAGGGAACATAATGACAGCAACATTCTTGCGATGGGCGAACGGGTAATTGGACCTGGTCTGGCTCGTGAAATTGCTAAGACATGGCTGACGGCAGAATTTGCGGGAGGCCGCCATGCAAACCGGATCGGAAAAATTAACGAATATGAAAGCAAATAGCCGGTACTTTGTGGATCTCAGCTAGGTTCTAATATAATAAAAGCTTAAAAAGGGTGGGCTTTTATGGCGATAGAGAAATGGGAAAAAGACTTAAATCAAATCCTGTCAGAGTTTAAAGAGCAGGCATCGCTTTCGGAAAAGAATCTGCTTGTTGTCGGCTGCAGCACGAGCGAAGTGGCGGGCAGCCGGATCGGAACAGCTGGAACAGAAGAAACAGCTGCGATGATCTTCCGCCAGATAAAGCTGTTTCAGGAACAAACCGGTGTCCAGCTTGCTTTTCAATGCTGTGAACATTTAAACAGGGCGCTTGTTGTCGAGCGATCCACCGCAGAACAAAAAGGTCTGGAAGAAGTAGCGGTTATTCCCGTCCGTTCCGCAGGCGGGGCAATGGCAACTTATGCTTTTAGCCACTTTACTGATCCTGTCATTGTCGAACACATTAAATCCGACGCGGGAATTGATATTGGCGATACTTTCATCGGCATGCATTTAAAGCCGGTTGCTGTGCCTGTCCGGGTTTCTTTAAAACAGGTGGGCGGCGCCCATGTCACCCTTGCGAAAACCCGTCCTAAGTTAATCGGTGGATCGCGGGCCGTATATGAAACAAATCGGGATACACAATCCTGCCGTTAAGCGTAAAGCCTTTGCCGCCTGCAAAGGCTTTTTTCGATAGGTTTGTTTTTTCAAATGCTTAAGGACATTGGAAACGGTTACGTTAAAAATTTCCCGGTAAATAATCGAAAATTGGCTGATTTCCTTACACCTTATCTATCTTTTCAAGCAGAAAGCATGTTAAAATATAAAAGAATTTTCAAACAAGTCATGTTTTCAGTACATATTATTATTTAACAGTGCGGTTGATCAAAGGAGGATGAAGATGAAGCATTTGGCACAACAGGATGAGCAGGTTTTTCAAGCAATACAGGACGAACTGGGACGGCAGCGGACAAAGATTGAATTAATCGCATCAGAAAATTTCGTCAGTGAGGCAGTAATGGAAGCACAAGGATCTGTGTTGACGAACAAATACGCAGAGGGTTACCCTGGACGCCGTTACTATGGCGGCTGTGAGCATGTAGACGTGGTCGAAAATTTGGCCCGCGACCGAGCAAAGCAAATTTTCGGTGCTGAACATGTAAACGTCCAGCCGCACTCAGGCGCACAAGCGAATATGGCCGTTTATTTTACGATTTTGGAACACGGTGATACGGTATTGGGGATGAATCTGTCCCACGGAGGCCATTTAACACATGGAAGTCCAGTTAATTTCAGTGGCGTCCAATATAACTTTGTCGAATACGGTGTTGATGAAAAAAACCAACGCATTAATTATGATGATGTGCTTGCTAAAGCTCGCGAACATAAACCAAAATTGATTGTCGCCGGTGCAAGCGCCTATCCCCGTGAAATAGATTTTAAACGATTCCGGGAGATTGCTGATGAAGTCGGTGCGTACCTGATGGTAGATATGGCCCATATCGCCGGGCTCGTTGCGACTGGATTGCATTCAAATCCCGTTCCGTACGCTGATTTCGTGACCACTACGACACACAAGACGCTGCGCGGTCCGCGCGGTGGCATGATTTTATGCAAGGAAGAGTTCGCTAAGAAAATTGACAAATCAATTTTCCCGGGGATTCAAGGCGGTCCGCTTATGCATGTTATTGCAGCAAAGGCAGTCGCATTCGGTGAAGCACTACAAGGCAGCTTCCAAGAGTACGCAAAAAATATTGTTGAAAGCGCGAAGCGGTTAGCGGAAAAACTGCAAAGCGAAGGGCTCGACCTCGTCTCAGGCGGGACCGATAATCATTTGCTGCTTTTGGATTTGCGTTCACTCGCGATAACCGGGAAGGTTGCTGAGAAAGTTCTTGACGAAGTCGGAATTACGGTTAATAAAAATACAATTCCGTTTGACCCGGAAAGCCCGTTTGTTACAAGCGGAATCCGGATCGGCACAGCAGCGGTTACATCGCGAGGATTTGGCACAGCTGAAATGGATGAAATAGGCTCGCTTATTGCATTCACTCTAAAGAATCATGAAGACGCTGAAAAGCTTGAGGAAGCAAAGCAACGCGTCCTTAATTTAACAGGAAAATTTCAACTATATTAAAAAAAGAAAGCCCGGTTCTGCGTTTAAAGCAGAGCCGGGCTATTTTTTTCAGGCGGTCATAAATCCAATTATGACGTTTCTTTTACAGTTTGCGGCCCGAGTTGCTCAACGGGCGTTTTTTCTGTAAAATTAGACGAAGTGTGTAGACGGCTTTTTACATACAGTGAAACAAAAAATTTAAAATTGAGAAGAAAAGGGGAGATTGTTATGGCAAAGGTATATGTTTTTGATCACCCACTCATTCAGCATAAGCTTACATACATTCGTGACAAGGGAACAGGCACAAAGGAATTCCGTGAACTTGTCGACGAGGTTGCCACATTGATGGCGTTTGAAATCACCCGTGACCTGCCTTTGGAGGACATCGAAATCGAGACACCGGTCAATAGGACAAAATCAAAAGTATTAGCCGGTAAAAAACTTGGGCTCATTCCGATCCTGCGGGCCGGAATCGGCATGGTCGACGGGATTTTAAAATTAATCCCCGCTGCAAAGGTCGGCCATATTGGCCTCTACCGCGACCCGGAAACATTAATGCCGGTCGAGTATTATGTGAAGCTTCCGAGTGATGTCGAAGAAAGAGATTTTATCGTCGTTGATCCGATGCTTGCGACGGGCGGATCTGCTATTGAAGCAATCAACTCTCTCAAAAAGCGCGGTGCGAAAAATATTAAGTTCATGTGTTTAATCGCTGCTCCAGAAGGGGTCGAAGCGGTGAAGCAAGCGCACCCGGACGTCGATATCTATATTGCCGCCCTCGATGAAAAGCTTAACGACCATGGCTATATTGTCCCGGGCTTAGGCGATGCCGGCGACCGTTTATTCGGAACGAAGTAATCTAAAGAGGTGTAAAAAATGAACCGTCCCATAAAAGTAATGACGATTTTCGGTACAAGACCCGAAGCAATCAAAATGGCGCCGCTTGTTCTTGAACTGAAAAAGCGGCCTGGGCAGTTTGAATCGATTGTGACCGTTACAGCCCAGCACCGCGAAATGCTTGATCAAGTGCTAAATATATTCGCGATTAAACCGGACTATGACCTGAATATTATGAAAGACCGCCAAACCCTTATTGACGTAACAACAAGAGGATTGGAAGGCCTTGATAAAGTGATGAAGGAAGTTAAGCCGGACATTGTCCTCGTGCACGGCGATACAACAACGACGTTTGTTGCCAGCCTTGCCGCGTTCTATAATCAAATTGTTGTCGGACATGTTGAAGCCGGCCTCAGAACCTGGAATAAATACTCGCCTTTTCCTGAAGAAATGAACCGCCAGCTGACAGGAGTGATGGCCGATCTCCATTTTGCTCCTACTGCCAAATCAGCCGAAAACTTGCTCGAAGAAAACAAGCCGGGTCAGAACATTTTTGTGACGGGAAATACGGCGATCGATGCCTTGGAAACAACGGTGAAAGAGGAATATCATCATGAGGTTCTCGACAAGCTTGGCAAAGACCGGTTAATCCTTTTGACCGCCCATCGCCGCGAAAACCTTGGCGAACCAATGCGAAATATGTTCAGGGCGATTAAGCGGCTTGTCGAGGAACAGGCAGACGTTCAGGTTGTCTACCCGGTCCATCTGAATCCTGCCGTTCGCGACACTGCTGCCGAAATTCTTGGCAACGATCCACGCATCCACTTAATTGAGCCTCTTGACGTCATTGATTTTCATAATTTTGCCTCAAGAGCCCATTTAATCTTGACCGATTCAGGGGGAGTGCAGGAGGAGGCTCCCTCGCTCGGCGTCCCGGTCCTCGTATTGCGCGATACAACCGAGCGCCCGGAAGGAATCGAAGCTGGAACGCTTAAACTTGCCGGCATTGAAGAAGAACCGATTTATCAGATGGCAACTGAACTGTTAACCGATCCTTCCGCCTATGAAAAAATGGCTAAAGCGATCAACCCGTATGGTGACGGAAATGCTTCAGCGCGAATCTGTGACGCGATCCGCTATTATTTTAAGCAAACAACAGAGCGGCCTGCTGATTATAAACCCGAATAGCAAACAAAAGGCTGGCCTGGAGCATTGGGCCAGCCTAATAATAACTACAAAAATCCTTCACGGATTAGAAAGCTATTTTTTATCATTAAAATATTCTTCTGTAACTTGAAGTTGCTTCTTTAAAATTTCTTTCCACAAATGTCCTCTCGCTTCTCCCGTACCTCTTGAAAGTCTAGTCCGCTTTAAAGTGCCATCATCCATTTGCTTCATAAAATAAATATGATGAGCCCTTTTGTTTATACTCTTTCCAGCCGTCTCTCCGGCAAAAACGTTCTATTTCTCTCCAACTGGGCATCGGATCAAGGACTTAACTCCTTCAATATTATCTTGGACTAAAACATTCATAATATAAGGGAAGTGATCGTGTCTATTGGGAGCTTGAAAATAGGATTTAAAATTATCTTGATACTCATTTGCATATTCGACTAATTCTTCTGTTAATAAATCAATTGCTTCGTCTGCAGTCTCGCCATTCTCTACTAAATCGAATCCTTTAATAGTTGCTGTAACAGAACCATCGTCTTCATATAATAGTTCGGCTTCAAAAGTAAATGCGGAAAAAGCTGCTTTGAGATGTTCTGAACTAATTGCCACCCACTCATCACGATTTCGTTTAACAAAACGAGGACCTTCTCTTACGATATCATCGTTAAATTGGCTCCAGTGTCTTCGCACATCAGTAGCATTAAGTGTTCCTTGCACGAGCATCTCTCCTTTCACCTCCTATATTAACATATTATGTTCAAAGTGTACACAATGTACACTTTATTAAACTGAATTTTATCTTTCATAAAATCTAAACCCTGCATAATTCGACCACCCCCGGAAAACTCTATTGAAAAAGGAGCGGGTCAATGATGATCAGGAAAATTGCCTCCATAATCACTTTCATGTGGCTGCTAGCCGGTTCTGCTGCCGGTCAGTCAAAAACACTTGAGCACCCCCCGATTCCAAAAGGCGATCCCGGGCAAACAAACATAGCGATCGCCATCCTCAAAGACACAGAATCACATATCGATATCAAGGGGCTGTTAGCTAAATTTCAAGGCTTGGAGCTTCGCCATATTTTTAAACATTCATTCAATGGGTTTTCCGTAAAAGGTGATACCGAAACCCTTGAGAAGTTGGCTAAACAACAAGCCGTTTCGCTGATTTCTCCAGTCCAGGCGTACACCGTCAATACGGAAGAAAATATTAAAATGATCGGCGGCGACGCAGTGCGCGGGCTGTTCGGTCCTGACAATGCACGGTTAACGGGGAAAGGAGTTACCGTTGGCGTAATTGATACGGGAGTGGATTATACCCACCCGGATTTGCGAAGAAATTATCGCGGCGGGAGCGATCTTATCGATGGTGATCATGATCCAATGGAATCGAAAGGCGACCCGCGCCAACGCACTCTGCACGGCACTCACGTTGCAGGTGTGATTGCGGCGAATGGAAAGTTTAAAGGAGTGGCACCAGGAGCAGGGATCGTCGCCTACCGTGCGCTTGGACCTGGGGGAGGAGGCACGACAGAGCAAATCATCGCCGCGATCGAGCAAGCAATAAAAGATCGTGTTGATATATTGAACCTATCACTCGGCAACAATGTGAACGGACCGGACCTCCCGATCAGCCTCGCTTTAAACAAAGCGGTTGAAAATGGCATTATAGCTGTCACCTCTTCAGGTAATTCCGGTCCCGGGATATGGACGGTCGGTTCACCAGGTACAGCATCGAAAGCCATTTCTGTCGGGGCATCAACTCCGCCGATGAAGATTCCGTATTTATTGCTTGAAGGATCAGCTAAGAAAATCAGGATGGAACCGATGCAAGGAGCAGATGTATGGAAGCTGGACCGTTCCCTGCAAATGGCGTTTGCCGGCCTCGGTGAGGAAAAGGATTTACAAAATGTCGCAGGAAAAATAGTACTCCTTAAAAGGGGTAAGCTGACATTTACCGAAAAAGCACGAAATGCCAAAAACGCGGGTGCGGCTGCTGTCATTATTTATAACAATACAGATGGCCATTTTATTGGAAACCTTGAAGAAAATGTTTCAATTCCAGTCGGTTCTGTTTCAAAAAAAACTGGAAGCCAGCTGAAAAAACAACTCGAGAACAAAGAGATTTTTTCACGAATTATATTAATAGAAGAAAAAGATTTGCTTGCTGAATTCAGCTCGCGGGGACCTGTTACCGAGTCATGGGAAATTAAACCGGATATCGTCGCGCCCGGGGTGGCGATCAACAGTACGGTTCCGGGAGGATATCTATCTTTGCAGGGAACAAGCATGGCGGCACCCCATGTGGCCGGCGTCTGTGCGCTCATAAAGCAGGCTCATCCAAACTGGACTCCCGAACAGATCAAAGCTTCATTAATAAATACGGCAAAAAAACTCCATAACCAGAAAGGCGAAGCATATCGAACTTATGAGCAGGGAGCAGGAAGGATTCAGGCGGTTGAGGCGATAAGCACCGAAACACTTGTCATGCCGGGAACGATGCAATTCGGAAAGTTTCAGCTTGCTGAACACTTGCATCGCCACCACGCGTCCTTAGTCATTAAAAATACTGGCAGCGCTGTAAAAAAATACTCTTTTTCGGTTCCGAAAAAAACCGCTGGCATTCATTGGGAGATTCCGCTTTCCTTTACGCTGCTTCCGAACGAACAGAAAAAAGTTGAGATCGCAATGCGTGTCGAACCATCACAACTAAAAGAAAAGATCCAGGACGGGGAACTTATATTGCGAGAGGGTTCCAAAGAAATCAGGATTCCATATTTATATGTTCTTGAAGAACCAGCTTACCCGAGAATTATGGGCTTTGATTTTGTCATCGGGGATGATAGCCAGTCATATCGTTACGAAGTGTACTTGCCCGGCGGGGCTGAAGAATTCGGAATTGCCATCTTTGCTGCGGATAATTTTCGTTTTTTGGGATTTCTTGATTGGGAACGGAACGTTAAAAAGGGATTAATTCAAAAAAAAGTGGAAGCTGGGCGGTTGCCTGGCGATGGATCGTATTTACTGAAGATTTTCGCCAAAAAAGCCGGAAAGGAAGATATGATTGAAGCCTATATTCAAATTGGAAAAAAAGAACCCCACAATCTAAGCAGAAGTGACTAAAAAAATCAATATTATTTCGAGAAAAAATTTCGAAAAATGTGTGAACATACCAGATTTTAGTCTTTTTATATGTGAACTTTTTCACTCCAAATTAATTGACATTGACATAACCCTATTGTATGCTTACAAAGGGTATAAATGACAAGGTTTTCAGTCTTCATTGTGCACTCTTTTTTTCCACTTCTGCACAATGCGAAATGTAACAAAATCGCCCCCCGCCCATTACCATTCTCTTAATGCGAGGATGCGTTTATATGAACCAAAACAACCGCCACCCTTTTAAAGCAATGGCATTAACATCTGCCATTCTATCTCAATTAGCGGGCTCCACATTGATTGGCATCTTCGGGGGAAGATGGCTTGATCGGATGTATGGCACTGAACCGCTTTTTTTAATTATCGGATTGCTTTTGGGGTTGGCAGCGGGAATTTATGCCATGCTTAGCCTGGTCCGCCACTTCTTTTCAGGAGAATAAACAACCATGCCGGAAATAAATGAAATGTTTTCCAGACAGCGTAAATACATATTTTATTTAATGGCTGTCTATATTCTCGGTTGGGGATTTACTTCTTATCAATCTATTTTTCTTGGATTGGCTTTCGGTACAAGCTTGAGCCTATATAATCTCTGGCTGATGGCAAGAAAAGTGCGGAAATTTGGCGATGCGATTTCAGAAGGAAAAAAAGTAGTCTCACTCGGCTCTTTTTCCCGGCTTGCATCTGCGGCGTTTGCCGTATTAATAGCACTGAGATATCCGGAGCACTTCCACCTTATCAGTGTAGTTGTGGGATTAATGACATCCTATTTTGTCATTATGATAGATTTTTTTCTTCATTCTTATCATTTACGTAAAAAGCGGGAAAAGAGGTGAATACTGTTGCATCACGAAGCTCCATTATATGAACTTATGGGACTAACCTTCAACTTGGCCAACGTGTTAATGATTACTGTTGCGAGTTTGATTGTGTTTATCATCGCTGTGCTTTCCACTCGTACTCTTGCCATGACGCCTACCGGTATACAAAACTTCATGGAATGGGTTATGGATTTTGTTAAAAACATTATTAATAGTACGATGGATTGGAAAACGGGCGGGCGGTTCCATGTTCTTGGAATCACGTTGCTTATGTATATCTTTGTTTCAAACATGGTGGGTCTGCCATTCTCGGTCGTCATCGACGGTGTATTATGGTGGAAATCGCCAACTGCCGACCCGGTCATAACACTAACGTTGGCGGTAATGGTAGTGGGCTTAACACACTATTATGGAATTAAGATGAAGGGTGCCAGGGAGTATGGCCGTGAATTTTTAAGGCCTATGCCTTTTTTATTCCCGCTAAAAATTATTGAAGAGTTTGCAAATACTCTGACGCTTGGTCTCCGTCTTTACGGAAACATTTTTGCCGGGGAAATTCTGCTCGGCTTATTGGCAGGCAGCCTTGCAACCGGAGTCGGCGGGCATTTAGCCGCTGTTATTCCAACGCTCGCATGGCAAGGATTCTCGATTTTTGTCGGTGGGATCCAGGCATTTATTTTCACAATGTTAACAATGGTTTATATGTCTCACAAAGTGAGCCATGACCATTAATATATACCCTGTCCTTTTTCTGGACAAAACATTTAAAACTATTATTTTTCGATACATTTAAAGGAGGAACATTAGAATGGGTCTTTTAGCAGCAGCAATAGCAATCGGTTTGGCAGCACTGGGTGCTGGTATTGGTAATGGTCTTATCGTATCTCGTACAGTAGAAGGTATCGCACGTCAACCGGAAGCTCGTGGTATGCTTCAAACTACTATGTTTATCGGGGTTGCGTTAGTTGAGGCGATTCCTATCATCGCGGTAGTTATTGCGTTCATGGTAATCGGCGGATAATGATCCGTTAACAATAAAGTTCAAAATGGCGAAGATCATTTAATGGAGCCTTCGCCATTCCTTTATGTCCAAGATCTCTGGAAATGAACAGATTTATATACAATTTAGGCACTTGTTTTTTCTTAACTGAACGACTCTTGAAGGGAGTGAATCGAGGGTGTTAACAAGCGGTTTTGTATTAGGTGCGGCTGCTCACGGCGGTCTTAACCTCGGGGACATTGTGTTCCAGTTATTGATGTTTATTATATTGTTAGCATTGCTTAAGAAATTTGCATGGGGTCCGCTGATGGGCATTATGCAGCAGCGTGAAGAGCATATTGCAAACGAAATTGAAGCGGCGGAACAAAGCCGTGCAGAATCAAACAAGCTGCTTGAAGAACAGCGCAGCCTGTTGAAAGAAGCTCGTACAGATGCACAAGGGCTTATTGAAAGCGCAAAAAAGCAAGGCGATGTTCAGCGTGAAGAGATTATTTCACTAGCGCGTACAGAAGCTGAACGCATTAAAGAAGCAGCAAAGATTGAAATTGAGCAGCAAAAAGAAAAGGCTGTTGCAGCTATTCGTCAGCAAGTGGCTTCCTTATCTGTTTTAATTGCCTCCAAAGTAATTGAAAAAGAATTAAGTGCTGAAGACCAGGAAAAGCTGATTAACGAATACATTCAAGAGGCAGGAGAAGAGCGATGAGCAACTCAACTGTAGCAAAACGTTACGCGTTGGCTCTTTTCCAGCTTGCAAAAGAACAACAGCTCCTTGACCAAATGGAACAAGAGCTTCGTGTAGTCAAAGAAGTTTTCAGCAATAACCAGGACTTAAATTCGGTTTTGAAGTCTCCAAAACTTCCTGTTGAAAAGAAGAAAGAGATTATAAAAGAAATATTTTCTACTGCAAATACGTACGTTTTAAATACACTTATGATATTGATTGACCGCCACCGCGAAGATCATGTCGCTGACGTGGCGAATTATTTTATCGGACTTGCTTATGACGAAAGAGGAGTTGCCGAAGCAAAGGTTTATTCCGTCCGCCCTTTAACAGAGGAGGAACGGGAAGCGATCTCTTCTTCATTTGCAGAAAAAGTCGGGAAAAAATCATTGCAAATTGAAAATATTGTTGATTCCAACCTGCTTGGCGGCATCAAGCTTCGAATCGGAAATCGAATTTTCGATGGCAGCTTGAAAGGCAAGCTGGAGCGTTTGGAACGTCAATTGTTAGGCTAAGATTCGTAGATAGGGGTGAAACTCATGAGCATCAATGCTGAAGAAATCAGTGCGCTGATAAAAAAGCAAATCGAAAACTATCAGACGGAAATTCATGTGAGTGATGTTGGTACGGTTATCCAAATTGGTGACGGTATCGCTCGTGCTCATGGCCTCGACAATGTCATGGCTGGAGAGCTTGTTGAATTTTCAAACGGCGTTATGGGTATGGCACAAAACCTTGAAGAAAACAACGTCGGTATCATTATTCTAGGACCATATACAGAAATTCGTGAAGGTGACGAGGTTCGCCGTACGGGCCGCATCATGGAGGTTCCGGTAGGTGAAGATTTAATCGGCCGCGTCGTGAACCCGCTCGGGCAGCCAGTGGATGGAATGGGTCCGATTAACACAACTAAAACACGTCCCATCGAGTCAGGAGCACCTGGTGTTATGGATCGTAAATCCGTACATGAGCCGCTGCAAACTGGAATTAAAGCGATCGATGCCCTCGTGCCAATTGGCCGCGGACAGCGTGAGCTTATTATCGGTGACCGTCAGACAGGTAAAACATCTGTTGCAATCGATACAATCCTGAACCAAAAAGACCAGGATATGATTTGTATTTACGTGGCAATCGGACAAAAAGAATCGACTGTACGTAATGCTGTTGAAACTTTGCGCAAGCAAGGTGCCCTCGATTACACAATCGTTGTGACTGCTTCCGCGTCACAGCCGGCTCCATTGTTATTCCTGGCTCCTTATGCAGGTGTTTCAATGGCCGAAGAATTTATGAACAATGGCAAGCACGTATTGGTGGTTTATGACGACTTAACAAAGCAAGCGGCAGCATACCGTGAGCTTTCATTGCTATTACGCCGTCCGCCAGGCCGTGAAGCTTATCCGGGGGATGTATTCTACTTGCACTCCCGCTTGCTGGAGCGCGCTGCCAAATTGAGCGACGCAAAAGGTGCCGGTTCGATCACAGCACTGCCATTTATCGAAACACAGGCAGGAGACGTTTCTGCCTATATTCCAACAAACGTTATCTCTATTACCGACGGACAAATTTTCCTTCAGTCTGACCTGTTCTTCTCGGGTGTACGCCCGGCGATCAATGCCGGTCTTTCTGTATCACGTGTAGGTGGATCAGCGCAAATCAAGGCAATGAAAAAGGTTGCCGGTACACTGCGTCTTGACCTTGCCTCATACCGTGAACTGGAAGCATTTGCCCAGTTCGGTTCCGATCTTGATAAAGCAACACAAGCAAAATTAAATCGCGGTGCCCGCACAGTTGAGGTTTTAAAACAGGATCTTAACAAGCCGTTAAAAGTTGAAAAGCAAGTAGCGATTCTTTATGCTCTTACACGCGGCTTCTTGGACGATATTCCTGTTCAGGATATTCGTCGTTTCGAATCTGAATTCCATTCATGGTTAGACCACAACCGCAAAGATTTGTTAGACCATATCGCAACAACAAAAGAACTTCCAGCTGATGACGATATGGCCGCTGCGATCAACGACTTCAAAAAAACATTCGCAGTATCCGAATAACGAGAATGTTAAAGGGTGAAAAAAGCTGCCAAGGCAATTTTCACCTGACCTTTTTAACAAACTCATACGCTTAAGATTCAAACGCTTTAGTCGGACATTCTTTGATAAAGGGTGGTGAGAACCTGTGGCATCATTACGCGATATAAAATCTCGGATTACTTCAACGAAGAAAACGAGCCAAATTACAAAAGCCATGCAAATGGTATCTGCGGCGAAAATGAACCGTGCGGAAATGAATGCAAAGGCATTTGTTCCCTATATGGAAAAAATCCAGGAAGTGACCGCATCAATAGCGATGGGAAGCAATGATGCTTCACATCCAATGCTGACGTCCCGTCCGGTTAAAAAGACAGGATACGTTGTGATTACCTCTGATCGCGGACTTGCCGGAGCTTATAACAGCAACATTTTACGCCATGTATTCCAAACGATTAAAAATCGCCATCAATCCGATGATGAATATGCGATCATTGCGATCGGCAGAGTCGGCCGCGACTTTTTTAAGAAGCGTGGGATGAATGTAATCCTCGACATTGTCGGGGTGGCAGATCAGCCGTCTTTTGCAGACATTAACGACATTACAAGCAAAACAGTCGGCATGTTTGCGGATGAAACATTTGATGAATTATATTTGTATTACAGCCATTATGTCAGCGCGATTCAACAGGATGTAACAGAGAAGAAACTTCTCCCGCTTTCCGATATTTCAACTTCTGCAAAGCTTACATCCTATGAGTTTGAACCATCCGCTGAAGATATTTTGGAAGTACTGCTGCCCCAGTACGCTGAAAGCTTGATTTACGGGGCGCTTTTAGACAGCAAAGCAAGTGAACATGCCGCAAGGATGACAGCGATGAAGAGTGCGACAGATAACGCCAATGAGCTGATTAGCTCACTCAGCCTCAGCTACAACCGTGCACGCCAGGCAGCAATCACGCAAGAAATTACCGAAATCGTCGGCGGTGCGGCAGCATTAGAATAGCCGTTTTGCAGGTGGGTGCTCTATTTTGCCCAAGCTTGGTTGACGATAAATAATAGAAACAGCATCGACTTCTGAAATCAGCTTTAAAATTGTCGATAGAGAACGATAGGAGGGAAATAGATGAACAAAGGACGCGTTCTTCAAGTTATGGGTCCGGTTGTTGACGTAAAGTTCGAAAGCGGTCAGCTTCCAGAGATTTATAATGCTTTAAAAGTTGTCAATGCAGCGCGCAGCGAATCCGAAGTTGACATCAACTTAACCCTTGAAGTAGCCCTTCACTTAGGTGATGATACAGTTCGTGCTATTGCCATGGCTTCTACTGATGGCTTAACACGCGGTGCAGAGGTATTGGATACTGGTGCGGCTATCTCCGTTCCTGTAGGAGACGTAACACTGGGACGTGTATTTAACGTATTGGGTGAATCGATTGATTTGGACGAGGAACTTCCTGAAGGTGTTCGCCGTGATTCAATCCACAGAGAAGCACCTAAATTTGAACAACTTTCCACAGAGGTTGAAATTCTTGAAACTGGAATTAAAGTAGTAGACCTTCTTGCTCCATATATTAAAGGTGGAAAAATTGGTCTATTTGGCGGAGCCGGTGTAGGTAAAACCGTTTTAATCCAGGAATTGATCAATAACATCGCTCAAGAACACGGCGGTATTTCTGTATTCGCCGGTGTAGGTGAGCGTACACGTGAAGGTAACGACCTTTATCATGAGATGACTGATTCAGGCGTTATCAAGAAAACAGCGATGGTTTTCGGCCAGATGAATGAACCGCCTGGTGCACGTATGCGTGTTGCCTTAACAGGTTTAACAATGGCTGAGTATTTCCGTGATGACCAGGGACAGGACGTTCTGTTCTTTATGGACAATATCTTCCGTTTTACGCAAGCAGGTTCTGAGGTTTCCGCGCTGCTTGGCCGTATGCCTTCTGCCGTTGGTTACCAGCCAACACTTGCTACCGAAATGGGTAGATTGCAGGAACGGATCACATCTACTAACGTAGGGTCTGTTACCTCCATCCAGGCAATATATGTTCCAGCCGATGACTATACGGATCCGGCTCCGGCAACAACTTTTGCCCACTTAGATGCAACAACAAACCTTGAGCGTAAGCTTTCTGAAATGGGTATTTACCCAGCGGTGGATCCGCTTGCTTCAACTTCCCGTGCCTTAACACCGGAAACGGTTGGTGAAGAGCATTATTCAGTCGCGCGCCAGGTGCAGCAAACATTACAGCGTTATAAAGAATTACAGGATATCATTGCGATCCTTGGTATGGATGAGCTTTCTGACGAAGATAAGCTTATCGTACACCGTGCCCGCCGTATCCAGTTCTTCTTATCACAAAACTTCCACGTTGCTGAACAGTTTACTGGACAGCCAGGTTCATACGTACCTGTAAAAGAAACAGTAAAAGGCTTCAAGGAAATCCTTGAAGGTAAATATGACCATCTTCCAGAAGATGCATTCCGACTCGTCGGTAAAATTGAAGACGTTATTGAGAATGCAAAAAGTATGGGTGTAGAGGTCTAATCACGGACCAGGAGGGTAAAAAATGAAGACGATTAAAGTCAGTGTTGTTACTCCCGATGGACCGGTGTATGAATCAGATGTGGAAATGGTAAGTACAAAGGCTCAAAGCGGTGAGCTCGGTATTCTGCCCGGCCACATTCCTATGGTTGCACCGTTGCAAATTGGTGCTGTTCGATTAAAAAACAGCGGAAAAACGGATTTCGTGGCAGTGAGCGGCGGTTTTCTCGAAGTGCGCCCTGACCAGGTAACGATCCTTGCCCAGTCTGCTGAATCATCCTCAGAGATTGACATCGATCGTGCTGTCAGAGCGAAGCAACGCGCCGAAGAACGTCTGCATTCTCAAAAGCGGGAAGATGTAGACTTTAGACGTGCCGAGCTTGCTCTCCAGCGTGCAATTAACCGTATATCTGTTGCGGAAAGAAAAATATAAAAATCAAAGTAGTGCCCCAAAAGAATTCTTTTTGGGGCACTTTTTTGATTTTTCATGAACCTCTTATAATTTTCCTAAAAATAAATCCTCTTCTACACGCCAAACTGCAGTCACGGAAACCCGAAAAATTATTTAAGCGAAACACCATATTGGGGTTCAAAATTTTAACTTCGCTTATTTTTATGAATCCTGCCCTGCAATCTTTCATAAATATATATAAGGCAAGCTTTAAGTTTCACACAAAAGTTCATAAAAGAAGAAATTGTGTTAAAAATCTCACTTACATGCTTGATTTTTTCATTTTTAATGGAGTATGAGAGTTAGTCAATTTTTGGTGTAGTTTGTATTTTTAGCGGGATTTTTCGGCTGTCGCTGAATCGATGCGAAGGCATGTTTTACAGGGCGGGAGAAATTCCAATATATAGGTAGAGCCTTGTCGACACGTATTTGGAAGAGTGCTATAATGGTATCGGTTACAAGTTTAAATGTTGTGAATATTTTTGGCGTTAGGGGGGAAGGCATGGAGCTTTTGAACTTGTATCAGAATAATTATTTAATTGTTTTCGTGTTTCTCTGTCTCGGCGTGCTGTTGCCGGTCGTGGCGATTACCTTTGGAAGGTTTTTGCGGCCTTTTAAGCCGATGGACACGAAATACACCACATATGAGAGCGGTATTGAGCCATTCCACGACTCAAGGGTGCAGTTCAATGTCCGCTATTATATTTTTGGTTTGATGTTTGTGATTTTTGATGTCGAGACAGTTTTTCTTTATCCTTGGGCAGTAGCTTATGAAAAGCTTGGTATTTTTGCTTTGATTGAGATGCTGATTTTTGTGTTTATGCTCGTTATTGGCCTTGTGTACGCATGGAAGAAGAAGGTGCTGAAATGGATTTAAAATTGGACAACATTACACCAGAGGAAATGGAAGAGCTAAAGCGGAATGTTTTTTTATCGACGCTGGAACAGATTAAAGCATGGGCACGGAGTAATTCGTTGTGGCCGATGACGTTTGGATTGGCCTGTTGCGCGATTGAAATGATGGGAGTAGGTTCTTCTCATTATGACCTGGATCGTTTCGGGTCCTTTTTTCGCACCTCGCCGCGCCAGTCAGATGTGATGATCGTATCCGGAACCGTCACGAAGAAAATGGCCCCGATTGTCCGCCGCTTGTATGATCAAATGCCTGAACCAAAATGGGTAATTGCAATGGGATCCTGCGCCACTGCCGGAGGACCTTACGTAAGATCGTACGCGGTTGTAAAAGGGGTTGACCAAATTGTGCCTGTTGATGTTTACATACCCGGCTGTCCGCCGAATCCTGCTGCACTCATTTACGGAATTAATAAATTAAGAGAAAAAATCCGTTACGAGGCGAAAACCGGGAAGAAGGTGATCTAGTCGATGAGCGGGGAAAAAGATCTTGAACAATTAAAGAAAGAAGCGGCAGAAAAAGCGAAAGAGCTTGCCAGGCAACGGTTAGCTGAAAGGAAAGCGGCCGCTGTGAAGCCTGAAACACAGGTTTCTTCACCAAAACCGTCAGCACCAGCGCCAGAAGAGCAACCATCTGCAGTACCTCAAGATGAAGATATGGACCTTGAGAAGCGCAAGGCAGCAGCTGCAGCAAAGGCTAAAGCCGCCGCTTTAGCGAAAATGAAAGCGAAGCAGCAAGCAGAAGAAACCAAGACAGCTTCGCAAGCACAACAGTTAACAACACCAGCACCGGAGGGGAAATCGACAGCAACGGCTTCCGGGGATGAGGGAGATGACCTGGCGAAGCGTAAAGCGGCCGCCGTGGCCAAGGCGAAAGCGGCAGCCGCAGCAAAAAAGAAAGCAATGGAACACGCCGGGGGCGCAAGCGACGCGGCCAGTGACGATAAGGCGAAAGCCATCGCAGCAGCCAAGGCGAAAGCCGCTGCGGCAGCGAAAGCAAAGGCGGCCGCACAGGCCAAACAGGCTGGCACTGCAACAGGTGATGATGAAAAAGCCAAAGCGATTGCGGCCGCAAAGGCAAAAGCGGCAGCAGCAGCCAAAGCGAAAGCCACAGCATCTGGCAATGGCGGAAGCGAATTGGAACAAGCCGTCGAAGCGGCACCATCTCAAAACCAGCCGTTCCTTGATAAATACGTGAAGGTGATTGAAGAACATCTTGGAAATGGTGTTTTAGAAGAATACTATATAAATAAACTTTCAAAAGATGTGCCAACTCTTGTCGCCAATAAAGATACATATTTTAGAGTAGCTGAATTTTTAAAATACAATGAACAGCTTGGCTTCGATTACTTATCAGAACTGCATGGCACAGATTTTGAAACACATATGGAAGTGTATGCTCATCTATACTCATACAAAAATCGCCAGTCAGTTGCATTGAAGGTGAAAATTGATCGTGACACACCGGCTATTCAATCGCTGCAGCCACTTTGGGCCGGGGCGAACTGGCCTGAGTGTGAAGCGTATGATCTACTGGGGATTCAATTTATTGGCCACCCGAATCTGCATCGGATCATGCTTGGTGATGATTGGGTCGGCCATCCGCTTAGAAAAGATTACGAACCGTATGATGTGGAGGTATAACTCATGATACGCACAGAAGAAATGCTGCTTAATGTAGGACCTCAGCATCCAAGTACACACGGTGTTTTTCGGCTTGTCATAAAAATTGACGGTGAAATCATTACTGAAGCGAAGCCGGTAATCGGCTATCTGCACCGAGGTACCGAAAAGCTGGCTGAGGACCTTCAATACACACAAATCATCCCCTATACGGACCGATTGGATTATCTGTCGGCAATGACGAACAACTATGTCCTTTGCCATGCTGTCGAGACGATGATGGACCTGGAAATACCTGAACGTGCCGAGTACTTGCGCGTGATCGCAATGGAACTGGGAAGAGTGGCAAGCCACTTGGTCTGGTGGGGAACATTTTTATTGGATATCGGCGCCGTCAGCCCGTTTCTCTATGCATTCCGCGAGCGCGAAATGATCATTAACATGTTAAATGAATTATCTGGTGCCCGATTGACCTTTAATTATATGCGTGTCGGAGGGGTGAAATGGGATGCACCTGAAGGCTGGATCGAAAAGGTCGGCGATTTCATCCCATACATGCGTGAACAGCTCAAAGGCTATCACCAGCTTGTAACCGGGAATGAAATTTTCTTGAACCGTGTAAAAGGTGTCGGAACGTACACGAAGGAAGATGCCTTAAATTATTCCTTAAGCGGGGCAAACTTGCGTTGTACGGGTGTGAAATGGGATTTGCGCAAGGATGAACCATACTCTATTTATGACCGCTTTAATTTTGATGTTCCTGTCCAGAAGGGTGGAGACGCGTGGGCTCGCTACCAAGTCCGGTTAGCCGAACTTGAAGAGTCATTAAAAATTCTTGAGCAGGCGGTTGAACAATTTCCACATGAGGGAGAAATCATCGCGAAGGTGCCGAAGATTGTCAAGGTGCCAAAAGGGGAAGCTTTTGTGCGGATTGAATCACCGCGTGGTGAGATCGGCTGCTATATTGCCAGTGACGGTAAAAAAGAGCCTTACCGATTAAAATTCAGAAGACCGTCTTTTTATAACCTGCAAATTCTCCCTAAATTGTTAGAAGGTGAAAATATCGCAAACTTGATTGCGATATTAGGAGCAATTGATATTGTTCTCGGGGAGGTGGACGGCTAATGGTAGAGGATCTATTATATTCAACCCCTGGCCTGGCCAATTTTGGGATATTCTTTTTACTCGCAACCGCTTTACTGTTTGTTGTTTTAGGCTTCGTTACATATGCGATTCTTGCGGAGCGGAAGGTAATGGGGTTTATGCAGCTGCGCCATGGCCCAAACCAGGTCGGCGGCCGCTGGGGGCTGCTCCAGACAGTGGCCGATGTTTTAAAGCTGCTTCTTAAAGAGGATACGATTCCAAAGCTTGCTGATCGGCCATTGTTTATTTTGGCTCCTGTCATTGCCTTTGCACCGGCGTTTATGGTGCTGGCGACGATTCCGTTTACCGACCGGCTCCAATTTGCTGATCTAGGTGTTGGCCTCCTCTATTATATTGCGATTTCAGGCTTAACGACGATCGGGATCGTAACCGGGGGATGGGCTTCCAATAACAAGTATGCCCTGCTCGGCGGAATGCGTGCTGCTGCACAGATGATCTCCTATGAGATTCCGCTTGTCATGTCAGTACTCGGAATCATTTTGTTATCAGGCAGCTTAAACTTAAATGATATTGTTGCCACACAGGCGGAACATGGCTGGTTCATTATATGGCAGCCGATTGCGTTTATTATCTTTTTGATTGCGTCTGTTGCTGAATTAAACAGGGCACCGTTCGATTTACCCGAGGCAGAATCAGAGCTGGTTGCCGGTTTCCATGTCGAATATTCCGGATTCCGCTGGGCGTTTTATATGCTTGCCGAATACGTGTATTTCTTTGCGATGGCGTCATTGACAACAGTGCTGTTTCTGGGTGGATGGCTGCCGCTGCCATTCCTTGATTTTATTCCAGGTGCTGTCTGGTTTGCATTGAAATTCAGCCTTGTCGTTTTTATATTAGTTTGGTTCCGCGTAACCTTTCCGCGTATTCGTGCCGACCAATTAATGGAGTTCGGCTGGAAGGTGCTGCTGCCGATTGCTCTCGCCAATATTTTCTTGACGGCGATCATCAAAGAAGTGTTCAACTTGTTCTAAAATAGCCTATTTTAACCGCAAGGGGTGAAAACATGCTTGGATTAGCGAAAGGTTTAAAATATACCCTGAAAAATATGACGCGCAGTAAAGTGACCTATGATTATCCAAATGAGCCGATTCCGCTCCCTGACCGGTTTCGCGGGGTTCAAAAATTTTATCCGGAAAAGTGCATCGTTTGTAACCAGTGCGCTGCCATCTGTCCAACCGATTGTATCCAGCTCACGGGTAAAAAACATCCTGACCCTGCGAAAAAAGGGAAGATCATTGACACATATGATATCAACTTTGAAATTTGTATTTTGTGTGATCTGTGCACCGAGGTCTGCCCGACTGAGGCAATTATCATGACCAATAATTTTGAGTTGGCGGAGTACAGCCGTGATGAGCTTTTCAAAAACCTTGAATGGCTGGATGAGAACGATGAAAACAAACGGCAGGTGAATAAAGCATGACGTTATCAGGCGAATTAATTGCGTTTATGTGTCTTGCGATCGTGGCGGTGATCGGCGGCGTGCTCTTATTAAACCTTTCCAAAGTCGTTCATATGGTCATTGCGCTCGTTTTTACATTTATCAGTATCGCCGGCATTTATATTCTGCTGTCTGCTGAATTTCTGGCCGTTGTCCAAATCTTGATTTATTCAGGTGCCGTTACGATTATTATGCTATTCGGGATTATGCTGACGCGCCATAATGACACGAGTGAAGCAAAAACGGGGAAATGGCGCAAGCTGCTTTTACTGGCAGCTGTTCTCGGCTTCGCATTTGCCGTCTATATTGGAATCTACAATCTTGAGCTTCCTGCGGCAGAAAACACGCTCCACGAAAACAATACGGAACAGATCGGGATTGCGTTGTATTCTAAATTTATTATTCCGTTTGAACTGACTTCCGTCGTTCTGCTCGTTGCGTTGGTTGGCGCGATTGTTCTCGCCAGAAAAGATGATCTGAAGGAGGAGGGGAAGGAATGAGCCATGTTCCTGTTTCAGCTTACCTGGCCCTTGCCTTAATTTTATTCTGCATCGGCTTGTATGGAGCTTTAACAAAGCGCAATACAGTCATTATCCTGATTTCGATTGAGCTAATGCTGAATGCGGTCAATATCAACCTGGTGGCTTTCAGCAAATACGGGGTGGCGCCATCCATTGACGGGCAAATCTTTGCTTTGTTCGGAATTACGGTTGCGGCGGCTGAAGCTGCTGTCGGCCTTGCGATATTAATCGCATTATATCGTAATCGTAAGACAGTTAACTCGGATGAAATGAATATTTTAAATCATTGACCATTTGTAATAGCGACACGCACGGATTGAAAGAGAGAAAAGGTTCCGAAATTTTTTTAGGAATCTAAAGACGCCATCCTTCTGATTGGAGGTTTCGTCTGTTAGACCCGTACAATGCGGGTCCAATCAAACGCGCTGAACTGGACCAGGCAGCCTTGCGTGGCACCTGCGCGTTCTAAAAAAGGGGATTGTGATAGAGATGGAGAGTGCTTGGATCATACCGCTTTTCCCGCTTTTATCGTTTGTAATCCTTCTTCTATTTGGCAAACGGCTCAAAGAAGCAAGTGCATATGTAGGGATTTTGCTGACTTTAGCTTCTTTTGTCTATTCTCTGTTGGTATTGTTTGAACGTTTTACATCACCGACATATAAGACAGAAGCCGTCTGGCTCACGATAGGAGATGTTCAACTAACAGCGGGGATTGAAGTCAATCAATTAAATGCATTGATGCTGATTATTGTATCGCTCGTCAGTTTAATAGTACATACATATTCAAAAGGTTATATGCATGGTGATGAGCGGCTTTCAGTTTTTTACGCTTATTTAGGATTATTTACATTTGCAATGCTTGGCCTTGTTTTATCACCGAACCTTTTACAAACTTATATTTTCTGGGAGCTTGTTGGTGTCGGTTCCTTCCTGTTAATCGGGTTTTACTTTTATAAAGATGAAGCCAGGCACGCCGCTAAAAAAGCGTTTGTTATGACACGAGTCGGCGATGTCGGCCTCTTTATCGGGATGATCCTGTTATTCTGGCAGGTTGGCAGCTTTGAGTATGATGAAATTTTCAGGGCGGTTGACGAAGGAATTATTTCCGAAGGAATGATTACGCTGACTGCGATTCTCGTCTTTATCGGGGCAGTCGGAAAATCGGGTCAATTCCCGCTTCATACATGGCTCCCGGACGCGATGGAAGGGCCGACTCCTGTTTCCGCCCTTATTCACGCAGCGACAATGGTTGCGGCCGGTGTCTACTTAGTAGCCGCGCTCTTTCCGCTTTTTACAGCGAGTGAAACGGCGTTAATGACGGTGGCGGTGATTGGAGCATTCACAGCGATTTTTGCGGCAAGCATCGGCCTTGTCCAAAAGGATATTAAAAGGGTGCTCGCCTATTCCACGGTCAGCCAGCTTGGTTACATGATGCTGGCATTAGGATCTGCCGGGTATGTTGCCGGTGTTTTTCACTTAATGACCCACGCCTTTTTTAAAGCCTTGCTCTTCCTTGCGGCTGGAAGCGTGATCCATGCTGTCCATACGCAGGACATTGAACAAATGGGCGGCTTATGGAAAAAGCTGCGCCTGACCGGACCGTTATTTCTAATCGGGACTCTTGCAATAAGTGGTGTACCGTTATTTTCCGGATTTTTCAGCAAGGACGAGATTTTAATTGCGGCATGGGCCCACGGGAATACTGCATTGTTCTGGCTTGCCGTGGCAGCAGCGTTTTTTACAGCTTTCTATATGTTCCGGCTCTTTTTTATGGTATTTAGCGGAGAAGCGCGTTCCGATATGGGAAAAGTCCATGAATCGCCTGCGGTGATGACTTTTCCGATGATCGTTTTAGGTGTACTCGCGGTTGTGGCCGGCTATGTCAATACCCCTTGGTTTGGAACCTTTTTGGGTGATTGGCTGACGAAGGGAAATGAAGCACTTGGCCACGGCCACATTGAAGGCCCGGCCTGGATCATGATCGTGGCGACCGTTGTTTCTTTGCTGGGAATCCTGCTCGCCTGGCTTATTTATGGCAAAGGCTCGCTTTCAAGGGAAGTGTTTAGCAGCCGGATGCCAATGGCCTATAACATCCTCTACAACAAATATTATATTGATGAGTTTTACCAGCTCGCCTTTGTGAATGGCGCCAAGAGCATAAGCTACTTTCTCCGTTACATTGAAGAGTTTTTAGTCGAGGGAATTATCAAGGGAATCACCACGTTCGTCCAGGCTTTAGGAAAACTGGGAGCAAAACTTCAGGATGGCCAGGTGCAAACGTACGGAACAGTTGCCTTTTTCGGTCTCGCCTTGCTGGTGGTCATCTTTGCTTTAACAGGGGGGTATTTCGGATGAACAGCAGCTATCTTTTAACCGCATTAGTATTCTCCCCCTTGCTTGGTATTCTTGTGCTCGCCTTTCTGCCAAAAGCAAAGGAAACGATGATTAAGACGATCGGCTTTATCGCAACACTGCCTGCGCTTATCCTCGCTTTGGTTGCTTATTTCCAATACCGGGGCGGGGCAGATTTGGACCGTTTTTCGGTTGAGCTTCCATGGATCAAATTTGCAAACCTGCCGGACGAGTATTTATATGCAATCTTTTACGAGCTCGGTGTAGACGGTTTTTCCTTAATCATGATTGTGTTAACTGCCATACTGTCAACACTGGCAGCGATTGCCTCCATTCATATTAAGAAAGAATGGAAAGGCTATTTCATGCTGTTTTTGCTTTTGCAAACGGGAATGCTCGGTGTATTTGCCGCTGAAAACCTGGTTTTGTTCTTTATCTTTTTTGAGATTACGTTAATCCCAATGTTCTTTTTAATTGGGAAGTGGGGTTATTTTGAAAAAGAAAAAGCGGCATTCAGCTTCCTTGTCTATAACGGGTTGGGGTCGGCTGTCCTGCTGATCGTCATTATGGTTCTGTTTGCAAAAACGGGTACAGCCAATATTGATCTGCTCTCACAGCTATTAGATGCGGACGGACCACAGTCACTTTTGTCTGAGCCGCTGAAATTCGGCTTGCTGATTTCGCTTATTGTCGCTTTTGGCGTCAAGCTGCCGATTTTTCCTTTGCACAGCTGGATGCTGAAGGTGCACGTTGAGGCGCCGCCATCAATTGTAATGCTGCACTCCGGGATATTATTAAAGATTGGTGCATTCGGTCTGATCCGTTTTGGGATGGGGATTTTTCCAGAACAGTTTTTGCAGCTTGCTCCGGTGTTGGCGGTCCTTGGTGTCATTAACCTGCTTTACGGGGCGTTCCTGGCCTTAATTCAAAAGGATTTCAAAATGGTGCTTGCTTACTCCTCCATTTCGCATATGGGGATCGTCTTAATTGGATTGGGGGCAGCTAATGAGGCAGGCATTCAGGGAGCGATTTTCCAGGTTGTCTCCCATGGATTAATCTCCGCATTGCTGTTCTTCCTTGTCAGTATCTTTTATGAGCGTCTGCAAACCTCCCATCTTGACAACCTTGGCGGGCTTGCAAAGGGAATGCCGCTCACGGCAGGCTTTTTAATGGCCGGGGCAATGGCTTCGCTCGGCCTGCCGGGAATGTCCGGCTTCATAAGTGAGTTCATGGCATTTCTCGGCCTGTTTGAAACAAATCCAATTTTAGCGGCGGTCGGGACAATCGGGATCATCATGACAGCTGTTTATCTATTAAGGGCAGTTCTTTCGATCACATTTGGAAAAGCACACCGGGAGTTTGCCGGAGTTCCCGATTTGCGAACGGTTGAAATGGTGCCAGTCTTAACGCTGATCGGTTTAATCATTTTAATTGGAGTGTACCCGGCTGTTCTCGGCGGGGCACTGGAGACAACAATAGAGACGATCATGCTGGGGATAGGAGGCTGATGAAGGATGGAACTCAAAACTTTATTATCGTTTGAATGGGGAATCATGGCACCGGAATTCATCATCCTCGGTTTAACGGTCTTGCTGTCACTTCTCGACCTTTTTATGCCAAAGAAAATCGACCGGAAAGTTTTAGGCTGGGTCGGGTTTGCCGGGATAGTAGCTGCAATTGCCTTCCTCGTCGGCTTAATCGACGATCCGGTTGGCTCGATTCTTTATGATACTTTCAGGCTTGATTCATTTTCGAAGCTTTTCAAGCTGCTGCTTTTAGGTGGCGCTGCTTTGGTCATGCTGCTGGCGCTCAGCTATGAGCCGAAAGAAGGAATGAAGGAGTACAGGGGAGAGTTTTTCTATCTGTTTCTGGCAGGCCTGCTCGGCGCGATGATGATGACGTCAAGCGGTGACCTGATTACGCTGTTCGTTGGCCTTGAATTGTTATCGATTTCCTCCTACATTTTAGCGGGAATGCGAAAAACGAATTTGCGATCCAATGAAGCAGCGATGAAGTATGTGATCAACGGCGGAATCTCAACCGGAATCACATTGTTTGGGATGAGCTATGTATATGGTTTAACAGGGACAACCAATTTGATAGAAATGGGCAGTTTTTTGACAACCAGTCTTGAGTCCCAATATATATATCTGCTTGGATTAGCCTTCTTTATGATCTTTGTCGGGTTATCCTTTAAGCTCGCAACAGCTCCGTTCCATATGTGGGCACCGGATGTTTATGAAGGGGCACCGACACCCGTTACGGCTTTCTTGAGCGTTGTCTCGAAGACGGCAGGATTTGTCTTGCTAGTCCGCGTGCTGTTGACGATTTTTGCGAGCATCTCTTCCGATGGGGCAGGCTCGCTCCCTTTATTGCTGAAAGTGCAGGATTATATGGCGTTTCTGGCAGGAGCAACGATGGTGATCGGAAATGTTGTCGCACTAAGGCAGCGGAATATAAAAAGGATGCTGGCCTATTCCAGCATCGCACATGCCGGTTACCTGCTTGTTGCTGTGACCACATTTACCTTTATATTCGATGCTTTGTGGTTTTATCTGCTAGCTTATCTGTTCATGAATCTTGGTGCCTTCGCGGTCGTCCAGTTACTGACGGAAAAAGCCGGCACTGAAGATATCAGCGGGTTTGCCGGCCTTTACCGCCGCGCACCGTTTCTGGCTGTAGTGATGGGCATTTTTATTCTCTCGTTAGCCGGCATTCCCGGAACTGCTGGTTTTATCGGAAAGTTAAATATTTTCATCGGTGCACTGGCACCAAACCCGGGCCATTATGTGCTGGCATCGCTCATGATTGCAGCAACAGTTGTTTCATACATTTATTATTTTGGCATAATGACACAAATGTTTTTCAGGCCTTCAGCAAGTGATGAAAAGATTAGAATTCCGGCTGGTGTTTCAGCCGTTGTGCTTGTTTGTGCTTTTGCGACCGTCCTGTTTGGTCTGATGCCAAACATCGCAATTGACTTTTTCCACTCTGGAAATTTTAACTTGCTTGATTATTTACAATAATAAAATCAAGGCAGTTTTTAGGGGAAAAACAGCATGAATTTTACGGACAAGGCAGCATACAGGGGTAGAAAATAGAAGGGGGCAATATGTCTCCTTCTTTTATTATGCAGCTGACGCTGTAAAAAATGAAACCTTTCACAATGGTTTTCCGTCAAATGATAGGGCAACGCCTCTTTCTTGCTCTTAAAAGAAATGATAAAATGGTCAACAGTAAAAATTAGGAGGTCGTGATCATAATGACAGGATTTGGAGAACAGGCAGTAATTAGTATTTTGGCACACCTTATTTTTATTGCTCTGGCATGGTGGGCACTTCAGGCTATCAATATTGATAAGATTCTCCGTGGAAACCATGTAATCCAGGCCAGAACGCTCTATATTCTTTTATCGATTGCACTCGGATCGACTGTTAGCAATTTCTTTCTCGACTACCTGTTATGGTCCCAACAGCTCCCGCTCTTTTTCCAATTTATTTTTATGGGAAAAAATTAGGTCTTCATACATGTTCCCAAAACGGAAGTTTTTAAGTACAATACTTTTTGTTGTTGTTTTTTAAGGGTGTTTTTTAAGTCCTTACATAAAAAGACCGGTTTGTCGCAAATGGCAACTGCATTGTGATTTATTGAGCGCACGCATCTTCTATTTGTCTAAAAGTGACGAGAATTCCCAAGTATGATGAGCTCCTCCATGGTAACAATGGTACTAAGGGGAGGAGTATCGAAATGAAGAAATTTTCTATAGTTTTATCATTTATTGGCATAATTGGTTTTATCATCTTTCAATTTGGGAATAGAACGACTGAAGCGAATGGACAACAAGACCTATTAACGTTAGCAAAAATATTGCATGACGAGAATATTATCATCAATGAATGGTCTTTACATGCAAGAGAAAAAATGGAAACTTTTCAAACCGCCCATGCTGTAGAGCAACACATAGATGCTTTGCAACAGGAGTTTTCCTCATGGAAATGGTCGAATTTTGACGGCAAAAAACATCGTGAGGTTTCTGCTGTCAGCTCAGGTCCGACATATCAGGAAAAGATTCGGCTTCTGATCACACCTGCTAACGAGGAATTCCATGCATATCTCATTTACGAGGTGAATGGAAAACAATGGAGTGAAACATCGGAAAATTTTCTCAAAATTGGTATCGCCGAGCGAATTTCTGACATTTTTCGAGGAAAAGCCACAATTTTCTCTTGTATCAAAGGCGAATTCAATGATAAGCTTAAAACGGCTTTGCCTGAATATGTAAACATGTTACTCGAAGTCTTAAATGGAAAAGAAATTGAAGCTCTTCAGGAAGATTCATTTATTTCAATGTCGGCATACTCGCCGCTATTTGCCGCTGAGCTTAAGGGCAAATCTGAAAAGATGAACTTTCAGTTGGCTTTACGCAATCAAGGATTGGGTGGAAAGACTAGCATCGTAGTTGGCACACCCATCATCACGATTGAATATTAATATAGAGAAATTGGACGCGGAGGGGAATACTTTTGGAAAAAATCATCGTCCGCGGCGGAAGAAGGCTTAACGGCACCGTAAAGGTAGAAGGAGCAAAAAACGCCGTATTGCCTGTAATCGCTGCAACACTATTAGCAAGTGATGGAAAAAGCATAATTCGTGATGTGCCGACTCTCTCCGATGTATATACCATCAATGAAGTGTTGCGCTATTTGAACGCCGAAGTGGAGTTTGAAAATAACGAAGTTGTTGTTAATGCATCTGGTGACTTAAAGGTGGAAGCGCCTTTCGAATATGTTCGCAAAATGCGCGCTTCAGTATTGGTGATGGGATCACTTTTAGCACGAAATGGCCGTGCGCGTGTAGCATTGCCAGGCGGTTGTGCGATTGGCTCCCGCCCGATAGACCAGCACCTCAAAGGTTTTGAAGCAATGGGTGCGGTAGTAAAAGTAGGGAATGGTTTCATTGAAGCTGAAGCAGCCGGAGGCCGCTTGCATGGAGCAAAAATATATCTCGATTTCCCAAGTGTCGGCGCTACGGAAAATATCATGATGGCAGCAACACTTGCTGAGGGTACAACAGTGATCGAGAACGTGGCCAAAGAGCCGGAGATTGTTGACCTGGCAAACTTCCTAAACAAGATGGGTGCAAAAGTAAGAGGTGCCGGTACCGGGACGATTCGCATTGAAGGTGTGGATGTACTTTTTGGAGCTGAGCACAATATTATTCCTGACCGAATAGAAGCAGGAACATTTATGGTTGCAGCAGCGATCACAGGTGGCAATGTCCTTGTTAAAGGTGCTGTTCCTGAGCATATAGCTTCATTAATTGCAAAGATGGCAGAAATGGGCGTCACAATTCGTGAAGAAGCAGACGGCGTACGCGTCATCGGGCCTGAAAAATTAAAGGCTGTCGATATTAAGACAATGCCGCACCCGGGCTTTCCAACTGACATGCAGTCACAAATGATGTCTTTACTGCTCAGAGCAAAAGGAACAAGCGTGATTACTGAAACCGTTTTTGAAAATCGCTTTATGCACGTTGAAGAATTTAGAAGAATGAACGCTGAAATTAAAATAGAAGGCCGTTCCGTGATCGTGAACGGACCATCCGATCTGCAAGGAGCAGAAGTTGCCGCAACCGATCTTCGCGCAGCTGCCGCTTTGATCCTGACAGGACTTGTAGCAGATGGAATGACCCGTGTCACAGAACTGAAGCATCTTGACCGCGGCTATGTCAACTTCCATGATAAATTAGCGTCGCTCGGAGCTGACATCGAAAGAGTCCGCGACGCAGACGAAACGACTGTGCTTGAAGAAAAAATCATTTCTGATATGAACGCATAATACACGAAGCCGGGAACTATCTCCCGGCTTCTTCATTGTTTTGCGGCATGCGCGCATAATCCAGTTGCGAAACTTTCCGATGTGTATTGCGCTCGTAAATGAGCGGTCGTGGTCATGATGTAGTTTCGCTCGTAAATCGAAGGACATTTCCCTGGCTCACATAGCTCATCTTGTCCTTCATAGCCTGGATGAAGGACATTTCCCTGGCTTACTTAACTATTTTTGTCCTTCATTATCTGGAGAAATTCCGCTCGTAAATTTTGAGATCCGCGAAAAAAACTCCAATACCCCGTTCTAAGGTCAGGAACATTCAAACTAGTGAAACCGACTCCCACTATGAAGCAGCCATTCACTCATGAACTTATCAAGATATATCTAATACACGTAAATTTATCACCGAGTAGGAATTTACGCTGAAGAAACCGTATCCAATTATTTTTCTGACATATTTGGTTAAGCTCCTCCATATTATGAATGGAGACGGGAATCAGCGACTATCCCGTTTACATTTCGTATGGGGGCTTAATCATGATAAAGATCAAACCATTCATTGTACTAGCAGTCATTCTATTCGTGATCACCTTAATGGTTCCAACAATGCTTGTCCTCCCATTTGCAGAGGAAAACGCAGCCGGAAAGCTTGGAGAAGAGAAGAATCTACGACCACAAGCAACTCACGGTGAAAAGGCGGCTGAGCCGGCAGTCGAGGTAGCCGTTTACAGAACTGCTGCAAAACAAATTGAAAAAATACCTCTTGAAAAATATTTGATTGGCGTTGTAGCTGCAGAAATGCCGGCACAGTTTGAAAAAGAGGCGTTGAAGGCGCAGGCATTAACAGCAAGAACTTATATTGTCAGCCAAATGATCAGCGGTGAGACAGACGGAGTACCCGAAGGCGCTGATGTTACGGACACGGAATTGCACCAAGTATACAAAAATGATCAGGACTTGAAGAAAATTTGGGACAAAGACTATGACTGGAAACTGAAAAAAGTCACAGCCGCAGTTCAGGAAACGGCCGGCCAGATTTTAACATATGAAGGTTCACCGATCACACCAACTTTTTTTTCAACGAGTAACGGGTTCACCGAAAACTCGGAGGACTATTGGAAAAATGCATATCCTTATTTAAGAAGCGTTGAAAGTCCATGGGACAAAGAATCCCCTAAATTTACTGACCAGAAATCGATCCCTGTGGCACAGTTTGAATCGACGCTGGGCGTAAAGATTACTGATCCCGCCAACTTCGGGAAAACGATCACCGAAAGAACAGCAGGGAAACGAGTTGGAAAAGTAAGGATTGGCGAAAAAGTACTGACCGGTAAAGAAATTCGGGAAAAACTTCAGCTTAAGTCATCCGATTTTAGCTGGGTGTTAAAAGGAGAAAATGTCGTTATCACGACAAAAGGATTTGGACACGGGGTAGGAATGAGCCAGTATGGCGCCAACGGAATGGCATCTGACGGAAAAACCTATCAGGAAATTGTCGAGCATTATTATCAGGGAGTGGAAATAACTCAATCTGATTCACTTTTGACAAAAATAACTGCACAAAAATAACACCGAAGCCTCGCGCTTCGGTGCTTTTAAATTTGTTTTAATTTTTGTAATACAGCAGCTATGACAGGAAAACGCTTATGAAAATAAGCTGCTCTTATGATCCACCAGGCGGTGATCACACCAATTACGTCTTTTACAAAATCAATCAAAGTCGCCGAACGGTATGGGACGAAATACTGGTGAATTTCATCGAGCAATCCATAAGACGCTGCGATGAGCGCGCAAATAAGATTTGTCCTGGCTGAAAACTTCCCTGTCGTTATATAAGCCACTGCAAGCAGTACATGCAATATGCCAAATTCTATTAAATGAAGCGATTCCTTCAGGAAGCGGTCAATCGAAGAGGAAGGAAGTTCAACGACGGCATTATCCGGCAAACTCGAAAGAATCCAAATCAACGCCATATAAGCGAGCGGCAGAAGCCGTATCGTCCACTTTACAATCATCATGGCAAAAACTCCTTATAAAAATTTTGAAAATAAATGCATAGATTTAAATTTTTGTCGAAAAATAAGCAGAAAAAAATATTTATAGAAACGTATATATTTTTCCTTATCTGTTCAAACTGGTTGCTGAGGTGATGAAAATGAGAGAGGAAGAAAAGAAACGATCTTCTCAAGGTTCCAGTTTGAAGCGCTTTTTTAAAAAGCGTTGGGTATTTCCAGCCATTTATATTGCAAGTGCAGCAATTATCCTAACCGCGGTTCTCTGGTATCAACAAAGCAACAATGCAGACACTGACAAATATGATTACAGTGCCTCCGACGTACCAGGCAGAAGCGCCAGTGATGAGCCTGCAGTAGAAGTGAACCGCTCGATGGAGAACTTTGTAATGCCGGTGACGGATCCTGACTCAGTTGTAATCCAAAAACAATTTTATGATTACGAAGGAGATGCGGAAGATCAGGAAGCCGCATTAGTATTCTACGACAATACGTATCATCCGAACACGGGTATTGATATTGCAATGGAAAATGGCGAGACATTTGAGGTTGTCGCTGCGCTTAGCGGGACAGTTACAAAAGTCGAAAAAGATTCCTTATTGGGAAACGTCATCGTAATCGAACATGATGATGAAATTGCCACACAGTATCAGTCAATAACAGACATAGGCATTGAGGTTGGCGACAAGGTCGAACAAGGACAAGCTCTTGCCAAGGCTGGACAAAGCTTGTTCAACAAGGATGCCGGAGTCCATGTGCACTTCGAAATCCGCAAGCAAAATGAACCTGTAAATCCACTTGATTATTTTAATAAACCATTGAGCACACTGCAAGAAGAAACATCTGCTGAAGACAGCAAAGCTTCTGAAGAAAAAGGTGCTGCCGATGACAGTGGAGCTGCAGAAGAAGGCGAACCGGCTAAAGACAGCAAACCTTCTGACGACACAGGCTCTCAGGAAGAAGAGACTGGTGCTGAAGACAGCCAGTCCGGCCAGGATGAAGGCGACAGCACAAAGAGTGACGAAGGCAAATCTGACAAACCAACTGAAGATAAAGAAAAACAAGATGATCAGAATAAAGAACAATCTTCTAAATCATCTGATGCATAAAATTGATCGAGCCCGCTCTTTAGCGGGTTTTTTTCTGTGCAATCGGATGAAAGCAGTTGGAAACGAAGCTCGCCACACCCCTTATCACACTGCCACAAAGATAATTCTGACCCGAAAATATTGTGAAAATATCAACAAATAGCTAAAATGGAATAGTCGGAAAAATTAAAACGAAAGACAATCCAGAGTAGTTAACTTGAACTAGTAATGTTACCCCTAAAAGCTTTTCAATCGAAAAACCTCCCATTATCGGGGCGAACTTCCCCTGCATTCTCCAGCGCAATAAACAATAATTGCTGCGAAACCCCGCATCAATAAGGAAACTCTGAAAACCGGCAGCTGCTCTTTCATTTTTACTACCGGATCGATCAGCGAGATAACCGGGCTAGAAAACCCAGCAAAAACTTTCACACATTCAAAACGCAGAAGGGTTGAGAACGATGACGAATACTTCCATCCAGACATATATGCTAAAAACGTTTGAACATTTGCACAGTAACCCTGAAATAAGCTGGGAAGAAGTTAAGACAACGAGTTTCCTGAAACAAGAAACGGAAAAGCTCGGATGCCGGGTAACCACATTTCCCGACAGCACCGGACTGATCGCCGAGATCGGTAACGGCAAGCCGATTGTCGCGATCAGGGCAGATATTGATGCGCTTTGGCAGGAAGTGAATGGAGCCTTCCAGCCTAACCATTCGTGCGGACATGATGCGCATATGACGATCGTGCTTGGCGCAATCCAAATCTTAAAGGAGCGGTCAGCTGAATGGGAAGGGACGATTCGCTTCATTTTTCAACCGGCTGAGGAAAAAGGCACCGGTGCATTAAAAATGGTCGAGCTCGGTGCCGTTGATGATGTCGATTTTTTGTTTGGCGTCCATTTGCGCCCGGAAAATGAAATGGGTGACGGATATGCCGCCCCGTTCCTGATCCATGGGGCCGCCCGTTTTATCAGCGCGAGCATTTCAGGCGAAGATATGCATGGTGCGAGGCCGCATCTTGGAGCTAATGCAATTGAGGCAGGTGCTGCGCTCGTGCACATGCTTAAAAACATATACGTCAATCCGCTTACCCCGGCCTCGATCAAAATGACTAAATTTATCTCCGGCGGAGAAAGTTCCAATATTATCCCCGGCAATGCAGAATTCAGCCTTGACCTGCGTGCACAAACGAACGAGGCGATGGACCACCTCCAGAACAAATTGGAGAAGGCCTTTAAAGCAGTTGAAAGCTTTTATGATGTCAAAATCTCTTTTTCAATCCCGGCGACGCTCCCGGCAGCAATCAAAAACGATGAAGCTGTAAGCATTATGAACAATGCGATTATAAATTCTTTATCAGAAGAGCGATGCTTGCCACCAATTATCACTACAGGTGGGGATGATTTTCATTTTTATACGATCAAGCGCCCGCATCTGAAAGCAACAATGCTTGGCTTAGGCTGCGGACTGATGCCCGGACTCCATCATCCCGACATGACATTCAGAAGGGAAGCGATGGTAAAAGGAGCAGAAATCCTGACAGAGGCAGCAATTCTCGCATTGGGAACAGGAAGAGTAGATTCTTAAACGCATAGTCGCTTGACCATTATGTATTTGTCTAAATCTTTCGACATAACATTGCCGAGTCTGCTATAATATTTCGATAGACGAAGTTTTATTGTAAAGGGGGAAAAGTTTTGTCATACCTTACATATCCGTATACATCGCAAAGAATGGCTGCCGTTTCCCGTAACGGCATGGTGGCAACTTCACAGCCGCTTGCAGCACAGGCAGGCCTGGATATTTTAAAAAAGGGCGGAAATGCCATCGATGCTGCGATTGCCACGGCTGCCTGCTTAACGGTAGTTGAACCAACTTCGAACGGGATCGGCGGCGATGCATTTGCCCTCGTTTGGGTGAAGGATAAGCTTTTCGGATTGAACGGGAGCGGTCCGGCTCCGCAAAGCATTTCGATTGAAAAAGTGAAGAGATTGGGACATGAATCAATGCCGATTACCGGCTGGACCCCGGTTACCGTACCCGGTGCTCCATCTGCCTGGGCCGAACTGTCTGAACGGTTTGGACGCCTGCCACTTACGGAAGTATTAAAGCCGGCAATCGTTTATGCCCGCAATGGTTACCCGCTCACACCGATTCTAGGCAAGTACTGGGAGAGAGCTTTTACCGCCTATAAAACCCGTTTGAAAGGGAAAGAGTTTGACGAGTGGTTTCGCGTTTTTGCACCACAAGGCCAGGCGCCAAAAATCGGTGAAATGTGGAAGTCGGATGGCCATGCCGATACATTGGCGGAAATAGCCGAAACAAAAGCGGAAAGCTTTTATCGCGGCAGTCTCGCCGAAAAAATTGCTGATGCATCAAAAAACGCCGGTGGATTCCTGTCCAAGGAGGACCTGCAAGCCTTTAAGGCTGAGTGGGTCGAACCGGTATCTGTAAACTACCGCGGCTTTGATATTTGGGAAATTCCGCCGAACGGACAGGGCCTTGTCGCCTTAATGGCCCTAAATATTTTAAAGGGCTTCGAGTTTGTTAGCCGTGAAGATGCAGAAGCTGTCCATTTGCAGCTGGAGGCGATGAAACAAGCATTTACGGACGGAAAAGCCTACATCACTGACCCACAAACGATGAAGGCGAAAATAGAGGATTTATTATCTGCGGAGTATGGGGAAAAATGCCGCAACGCGATAAAGCCGACGGCCCAGCTGCCAGAGCCGGGGACACTGCCAAAGGGCGGTACCGTTTATCTGGCAACAGCGGACGGAGAAGGGAATATGGTCTCATTTATTCAAAGCAACTATATGGGCTTTGGATCGGGGATCGTGATACCAAACACCGGAATTTCGATGCAGAACCGCGGCCATGACTTTTCGCTTGACCCTTCTCATGAGAATGCACTTGCCCCGGGCAAGAAAACATATCATACGATTATTCCTGGTTTCATCACAAAAGACAATCAGGCTGTTGGACCATTCGGCGTAATGGGAGGCTATATGCAGCCGCAGGGACATGTCCAAGTTGCGATGAATCTGATCGATTTTGGTTTAAACCCGCAGGCAGCACTCGACGCGCCAAGATGGCAATGGATTGAAGGGAAGAAGGTTGAAGTTGAACACACCTTCCCGAACTATCTTGTCCAGCAGCTGGCGAGAAAAGGGCATGACATCAAGGTCGCCCACGATTCCGGCGGTTTTGGCCGGGGGCAGATCATTCTTCGTGATCCGGACACAGGCGTATTATCCGGAGGCACAGAACCACGTACAGACGGCTCGATTGCAAGCTGGTAAAGGGAGAGAAAAAAATGAAAACATTATTACTAACCGGATTTGAACCATTTCTTGAATTTCCAATCAACCCAACCGAAAAAATCGTCAAAGAACTGGATGGAAAACAGATTGGACAATACCAGATAACAGGCTTACTGCTGCCCGTCGATTATGCGACCACATCAGCGGAAATTATCGATGCACTGCAGACTGTGAAGCCGGATGCGGTCATTTCCCTTGGGTTGGCCGCAGGCAGAACAGCGATTACCCCGGAACGGATCGCGATCAATTGCCGCGATGGCGCTCAAGACAATAAAGGGAATTCACTGCAAGACAGCCCTGTTGTTGAAGGTGGAGCGGACGGTTATTTCAGTACCCTCCCAATCAGAAAGTTTGTCAACGTTTTAACCGAAGCAGGATATCCGGCACAAATCTCAAATACAGCTGGAACGTATCTATGCAATAACACGATGTATTCGGTCCTTCACGAGCTAAATGGTTTAGGCCTGAACATTCCAGCAGGCTTTATTCACGTGCCGGCTTCACACGAGCTTGCTTTAAATTCAAAGAAGAACATCGCAAGCTGGTCAGATCAAGACCTGCTAACATCAATCGAACTAATTATTGAGGCACTCGACTAAGAAGATAAAGCCCATAGACAAGCCCCGGTTGCTTTGAATGCAACACGGGGCTGTTATTTTATATGGAGAATATAATAATGGATCCCGATAGCTTCGACAAATTTCTCGGGAAATAATTTTCTCCCTGTCTTTTTATGATCTAACCTTCACTGTAATTCCGAGGGATTTTTTTTACTCATATGTGCATAAATACGAATTAAATCTTCGTTTCTGAAAATTCAGCTGCTAAAAAGCTCTCTGCATAGACTGCTGTTGTCCAATTTCCAAAAAACTTCTTCCACTCCTTGTCCCTATTGACTTTTTCGTGCATAATCCCTTATCCAAGCTAATAAAATGTTACAAACCTTAAAAGAGAGTGTTTGAGGTGAGGAGTCGTTTGAAAGCAGCGGGAATTTACTTGGAGATATGATTATACTTAGCAAAAAAGAAAGCAGCGACTTTCGGCAGCATTGTCCAGGGACATAAGATTCCTGTGCGGAGCAGCACTATCTCACGAAGCGAAGAGCGAGTCTCATTTCACACTTCTCACATCCAACCTAGGGAGGGCGAGTGGTGTGCACGATTACATCAAAGAGAGAACTATCAAGATTGGAAAGTATATCGTGGAGACGAAAAAAACGGTTCGCGTAATTGCGAAGGAGTTTGGCGTATCCAAAAGTACAGTCCATAAAGATTTAACAGAGAGGCTTCCTGAAATTAACCCTGAACTTGCAGCTGAAGTGAAAGAAATTTTAGATTATCATAAATCGATTCGCCATTTACGCGGCGGAGAAGCAACAAAAATGAAATACAAAAAAGAAGAGGAGCCCGTCCAGCAAACGTAGAACCTTCCTCCATAAAATTATTTCCGCATATTTTCCGCGAATTATGACAAAAAGTTACTTATTTCTACCTTTTTGTGATAATATATACAATTAGGATAGAAATATGAATTCGTGAAAGCGGAAGCGAAAAGGACAAAAAGACGCTTGCTAAGATGAAATATTGATCAAGAGCATCAAGTTTTAGCAGAGCTCATCAAAAAGCCGGTTTCTAAGATGAAATTGTAAGAAACCGTTTAAACACACACAGTCCTTGGGAGCCGATGCTGGACAAAGATAAGCGGAGGCGGCTGTATAGCGTTACCTGGATAAACGATTTTAGAAGCGAACAAAAGCATTCGTAAAGTCGGTTTATGGCAAAGGTATGCATTTATGGCCGGGCGATCGTTCAAGGAGGAAATAAGATAATGTTTGCCAGGGATATTGGGATTGATTTAGGAACGGCTAATGTGCTGATACATGTGAAAGGGCGGGGGATTGTACTTAATGAACCGTCTGTAGTTGCAATTGATAAAAATACAAATAGAGTTCTTGCTGTAGGAGAAGAGGCTAGACGAATGGTTGGCCGTACGCCAGGAAATATCGTCGCGATCCGTCCATTAAAGGATGGAGTTATCGCTGACTTCGATGTAACAGAAGCAATGCTAAAGCATTTCATAAACAAGCTGAACGTAAAGGGTTTTTTATCAAAGCCACGAATTTTAATTTGCTGCCCGACGAACATCACGAGTGTTGAGCAAAAAGCGATTAAAGAAGCGGCTGAAAAAAGCGGCGGCAAGAAAATCTATTTAGAAGAAGAGCCAAAGGTGGCTGCAATCGGTGCAGGCATGGATATTTTCCAGCCGAGCGGTAATATGGTCGTCGACATCGGTGGCGGGACAACCGATATTGCTGTCCTATCAATGGGTGACATCGTTACATCATCCTCGATTAAAATGGCCGGGGATAAATTTGATGCCGAAATTTTGAACTATATTAAAAGAGAATATAAGTTATTGATTGGTGAACGCACTTCCGAAGATATAAAAATCAAAATCGGAACCGTTTTTCCTGGTTCACGCTATGAAGAGCTTGATATTCGTGGCCGTGACATGGTATCCGGTCTGCCAAGGACGATCACCGTTCGTTCAAGTGAAATTGAACAGGCATTGCGTGAATCCGTTTCGGTCATTGTCCAGGCTGCCAAAACAGTTCTCGAGCAAACACCACCGGAATTATCGGCAGATATTATTGACCGCGGTGTCATTTTAACAGGTGGCGGCGCCATGCTGCACGGATTCGACCTTCTGCTCGCAGAAGAATTGAGGGTGCCAGTACTTGTTGCTGAAAACCCGATGGACTGCGTCGCCATTGGAACCGGCATTATGCTCGATAATATCGATCGTCTTCCGAAACGTAGGCTAGGATAAGCAATCAAATAATCTGCCAAGCCGGAAAAAGGAAATTGCCTGCTTTTCGGACGGCAGATTTTTTGTTATTTACCCCCTTGCCTCGACTTTAAACTTAAAAAATGAATATTTTTTTCATCTTTTGACTATTTTCTGCAAATTTTTAATGTATCTTTGCAAAAATTTTTCTATAATAGAAAGTAAGTGCAAAAAATTTGGACAAGCCCGCTGGAAGCGAGCTTAAGTTTTTATTATATATGTTGTGTCTATGGCAAGCTGTACATAATGGCGAGGTGGATAAATGTTTAGAGGATTTTACACGGTTGCTTCCGGGATGCTGTCCCAGCAAAGGCGAACCGAAATGTTAACGAATAATATGTCGAATGCCAATACGCCAGGCTTTAAAGCCGACCAGTCGGCAATGAGGGCCTTTCCGGAAATGCTGCTGCAGCGCTTTGAGCAGCAGTCTATCCCGACAGAAAACAATTTGCGTCTGCCTTTTAACCAGATGGTGGGATCTATCAATACCGGTGTTTATATGCAGGAGGCAATGCCAAAATTCATTCAAGGCGATTTGCGCGAAACTAACATAAATACCGATGTCGCACTTGTCGACATAAATATTCCGGCAAGCGCAGAGAATGGCTTACCGGGTACAGTCTTTTTCACAGTCCGCGAACCTGGCGGTGACATTCGCTATTCACGTAACGGCAACTTCACGGTCGACGGGCAGGGATTTTTGACTTCAGCAAGCGGTATGTACATTTTAAATGATGCCGGCAATCCGATCCAGCTTTCAAGCGACCGCTTTACGATCAGTGAAGACGGGCAGTTAACCGGGGAGAACGGCGAAACAGCACGACTGGGTATCGCTTTTGCTGACAACCCGCAGCGTCTGATCAAAGAAGGGGACGGACTGTACCGGACAGAAGATGGCGCCCCGCTAGCTGCTGCTTTTGGCGCGGCAGGTGTGCAATTCAGGCTCCAGCAGGGCTTTGTAGAAGGCTCGAACGTTGATGTGTCGAGAACGATGACCGATATGCTGACCGCGTACCGCGCTTTTGAAGCGAATCAAAAGGTTTTGCAGGCATATGACAAGAGCATGGAAAAAGCCGCCAATGAAGTTGGCAGAGTTGGTTAATCGCAGTTTAGAAAACGATAAAACCGCAAAACATATTCAGCAACGACACTTTATAGAAACCAGTAAAGCCCGCCCGAGGGGGACCAATAGATGAACAGAACGATGATTACCGCAACCAACACTTTAGGTCAACTGCAAAAGCAGATGGATATGATCAGCCAAAACATGGCCAATGTCGATACAACCGGCTTTAAAAGACGTGAGGCGAGTTTTACAGACTTGCTTTTTCAGGAATTTCAAAACCAGCCGTATGGCAACTTGGAAATCGGCCGTCTGACGCCTAACGGGGTTAGGCAGGGAGTCGGTGCCAAATTAGGGCAGGCGCAAATGATCCTTAGGCAGGGAAGTATTAAAACGACAGACAGACCGTTGGATGCAGCTTTTACAAAAGAAGGGCAATTCTTTCGAGTCCTTGTCCAGAATGAAGATGGAGCAGCGGTTCGTTTTACAAGGGATGGTTCGTTTCATTTAACACCGATCGCTGATAATGAATTAATGCTGGTCACCGGTGACGGCCATGCCGTATTAGATGAAAACAATAACCCGATTTATATAAACGGCGAGCCGAATAATTTTGCCATTAACGAAAATGGCCAATTAACCGTAGCGATGGCGAATGGCACGACACAAGCCTTTAACCTTGGCGTTATCCTTGCCAACAAACCACAGTTTCTTGAGCAAAAGGGCGGCAATCTTTTAGGACTGCCTGAAAACATGGGTCAGCTTGGTGTGGCGGAAGAAGAAATCTTTACCGAATTAAACGGCCCTTTGCGCAACGAGATCAGCATTAAGCAAGGAGCGCTTGAACAATCGAATGTTGAGATGTCAAAAGAAATGACTGATCTAATTAATGTGCAGCGTTCTTACCAATTCCATTCCAGAGCGATTACAATGGCAGATCAAATGATGGGACTCGTGAATGGAATTCGCTAAAGGGGAATTTTCAAATGTCTTTAAACAAAAATAACCAGGAACCAGCTCAGAATCGCGAGCAAGTAAAAAAGGATAAAAAAAAGCAGCAGGAAAAAGCACGGAACACAAACGAACGCGTTCGCACCCGGCTTATTCCGATCTGGCTTCGGGTTATAGTTGTAATCTTACTTATCTTTGTATGCCTAGTGGCTGGCGCTATGATTGGCTATGGCGTGATCGGCAACGGTAAAGCAACCGATGTCTTTAAAGAATCGACTTGGACCCACATCGCCGATTTAATCAATGGTGAATAAAATTAAGTGGAAGGGATCAAACCCTTCCCTTTTTATGCCCTTTTTTAGTACAATAAAGAAATAATACCTAATATTATGAGGAGGTCATAATTATGCTTAATATTACCGAGATCAAAGAGATTATTCCACATCGCTATCCATTTTTATTGGTAGATAAAATTTTGGAAATTGAAGAAGGCCAGAAGGCGATCGGCATTAAAAATGTTTCAGCTAACGAAGAATTTTTTAACGGACATTTTCCAGACTATCCAGTAATGCCAGGCGTGTTAATTGTTGAAGCACTTGCCCAGGTCGGTGCGGTTGCAATGTTGAAAAAAGAGGAGAACCGCGGCCGACTCGCTTTTTTTACAGGCATTGATAACTGCCGCTTTAAAAGGCAAGTCAAACCCGGTGACCAGCTCCGTTTAGAAGTCGAAATGACGCGCGTGCGCGGCCCGATTGGCAAAGGAAAAGGAATAGCAACGGTCGACGGCGAGCTCGTTTGCGAAACAGAAATAATGTTTGCACTCGGGGATAAAACAGAATAACAACGAAAGCAACTAATGTTTAAACCGATGTTTTTTCAAATCATGTTATGCCAATATGAACAGTATGGCCTGATGATTTCAAAGCAAGCTTTTTTAAAGGCTTCCACATTACAGCTGTTTCAAGGTAAAATTTCACCTTTCCGATGCAAGTATCTACGCATTTTGGGCAATATAAGTTGAGACCAGTATACGCGGTCAAAATGAACAATTACCATAGGAAAGGGGCTTTTACTGATGAAGAAAAAGCTTTTACTATTAATCGGGGGTTCACTGTTATCCGCGATGTTTCTTGCCGGATGTGGAGATGACCAAGAGCCGCCTCCAGAAGATGATGTAAATGTGGAGGATCCAGCCGGTGATAATGACAATGGCGACGTCGAAGTCGAAGATGAGGGCATCTTAACAGAAGACGGCCTGAACGACGACGAAAACGAATAGCAACGCGGACAGGCACGCCGGCCTGTCCTTTTTAGATTGACGCAGTTTCGGGGTTTCGCTTAATTAATGGCCCGTTTCGCGCACAAAGTTTCTAAAAAGTCCTACCTGCTACCGCATCACCATCATCTTATAGCTTTTTGGAAGCAGGAATTTTTGGCCTGTTCTGCATTTTTTCCTTAAACTCGTGCAATAGCTCATCACCAGCGAGCCCACTCTGTAAAAGAGTGCCAAGCAGCAATTCGGCATAGTCTTTTTTTGTTCTTTTTAATGTTCCCTGGAGAAGGACACTCATCTTGGTTTCTAGCTGTCTGACGGAATGGACAGTCGTTTCAAAGGCAACCGGTTCATTTTCCTTTTTGGTAATCACGACCTGGACAAGCAGTTCTTTATTTTCATCAGCAAGCTTTTGGAAGAACTCGTAGTATGATTTATCTGTATAAGCCTCGAGCAGCCATGTATTTTTTTCATCTTCCTTATTAATAATCAAGCCGTCATCCAATTCAACATCGATTAAGTCAGTTCCATCAACGATCTGCAACGAGATTAATTTAAAAGTTTTCATTTTTTCCTCCCGTTATCTTTTGCCAAAATTATAACATACGATCGTTTGAATGCGAATTTGCATCCCGTGTCGAAAAATAATTGTCGAAACCACAGTTTTTCCATAACGAAGGAAAACTTTCTGCGGAAAATTTCTTTTCCCCTATAGAAAACCGAGTTTTCGCATCTTTTTTTAATTAAAAATCGGATTTTCCCCTTTTTACTTTAACAAAAGCAACCTGCTACTATAGAACTACCACTTAGGAAGGAGATGAGCCATGATTAATCAAGTTACCCTCGTTGGCAGGTTGACGAAAGACCCGGAGCTTCGGTATACACCCGAGGGCACCCCGGTTACCAACGTCATATTAGCTGTAAACCGCAACTATCGCAATCAACAGGGCGAAATTGGTGCAGATTTTGTTGCCTGTACGCTCTGGAAAAAGGTTGCAGAAAATACAGCCCAATATTGCCGCAGAGGATCTGTTGTCGGAATAACAGGAAGAATCCAAACGAGAAATTATGAAAATCAGGAAGGCAAAAAAGTGTATGTCACAGAAGTGGTTGCTGAAAATGTCCGGTTCCTGAGCGCAAAGCCCGCTGATGACCCGATAAGCCACGATGAAAAGGAGGCTTTGCCGTTTGTGTAATTCAGGAGAATCTGCCGACAGACTCGAAAAGCTGCTTGAAAGCTTAATCACAATGCTCGGGAAAACAAACGGACGAGTCGATGATCTGGCGAAACGCGTAAACCAACTGGAAATGTATGTAACGGAATCAGCAAAGAACAAACCGAATTCCCAGCGTCTACACTTTTATTTTCAACGCAGAAAAAGTAAAGTTACCCCGAAATAGCAAGATTCGAAAAAGAATAACCACATCTCAGTAACCACAAAAATCTCTTCTAAATTTTTTCTCCTAACTTCCTTTCCAAAAACCTTCAAAATAAAGAACCAATACAACTCTTCGAAATACTGCCTCGTTTTTAGATCCGGTGCTTTTTGCCGGATTTTTTTGTTTTAAAGATTAGATATGAAAACTTCACAACTTGCTTTATATTTTTAAAAATAACAAGCTCTGTTTAAATTTCAAAATTATTTGTATATTATAAGTTTAAAGAGAAAATAATGCATATGTCTTGCACTATGTATTAATGTATATTATAAGAATAAATCATACATAAATTTGTAGCTAGGATAATCCTTGATATAAGAGACTTAAACTCTGAAACAGTAAACGAAACTTTAGAACTAATTTTTAAATATAATTTTGTTTCAATTAGCTATCGCAATGTTCCGGCTTATTAGTTTTTGCAAATCAACCTTGTACTAAAACTTAATACTTCTCAATCTGCTCAGCAAGATAAACGCTTAATTTCCTTCGTGCTTTCCTCTGTTTCATCCGGTCTTCCGCGGAATTGAACAAGTATTTTTCTTCTTCGGTCTCGGGATATACCTGTGGCACTCGTTTTGGTTTCCCTTTTTCATCTAAAGAAACAAATGTGAGAAAGCTGGTAGCTGCGACAATTGATTCCCCGTTGATCAAGTGTTCAGCGATTACTTTCACGAAAATTTCCATGGAACTGCTGCCTGTATAAGTAACGAACGATTCCAAATGGACCGCATCGGTTGGCCGAATTGGATGCAAGAAATCAACAGAATCCATCGAAGCTGTTACACATTCTGATCTGCAATGTTTAGCGGCCGAAATAGACGCGACTACATCTATAGAAGCCATCAACTTGCCGCCAAATAATGTTTGATGGTTATTCGTATCTGGAGGCATCACTCTGTTTGTCTGGAATACCCTTGATTCAGAACAAGGTTTGCTATTCGGTGTGTTTGTCATATTAATCCCCTTTGTCATTTAAAACTTTGTATAGATTACATTATATAATTTCTACCATTACTACCACTAGTTAATCAAATTAAATTTCTTTTTTGCAAAAAAGAAGCTGATTTTGCTTGAAAAGTCATAGAAATTTGCGGTAACAGTTACTATCTACTCGTGCTGAGACCGCAATATCTCTTGTACAAGCCTAAATCACGACAAACACAACAAAATGATCCACACAGGAACCTTGATATCAGTGAAAATTAAATAGTGTATTCACTAGAAAAATTATATCCGCGAAAACAGCCGATATATCCGCGGAAAGACACAATATATCCGCGAAAACACATGATATATCCGCGAAAAACATAATATATCCGCGAAACACCCGATATATCCGCGAAACGAACCGATCCAAACAATCCGTCGCTGAATATACAATGTCAGCGCAACCCACAAATATAATCACCAACCAAGATTCAGAGTTCCCCCCATCCCAAATCTATCTTCTATTCTCATAAAATGGTTGTTTTTACCTATATCTAGCAATCTATAAACATTACTTTTGTACCTAACTTCAAAAAAAAGGATATGTTACCTTTTATTTATCTCTAAAATTCTGAAAATTGTGAAGGGGGTAAAGCATGAAGGTCAAGCGGATTTTACCGGTCTTATTAATTCTACTTCTCGCTTTTTCTAGTGCGGCTTCAGGGGCAGCTGTTCCTGAGAAGGCAAAGAGCACAAAGGGAGAGGAAAACAAGAGAACGGTTCAGCAAATTAAGAGTGAAGAACTTGAAAAGCAGTACAAGAGCACAGACATCGTCAGGGTTATCGTAGAAATGAAATCCGAGCCGACCGTTCTGTACGCACAAAAGCAAGGGAAACGTGTAAAAGAACTTGCGCAAGCAACAAAAAAGCAATTGAAAGCTGAAAAATTATCCGAACATAAAAAAGTGAAAGACCGCGCCAAACAATCGAAAGTAAAACTCGTTGAGCATGAAAGTTTTACGACGATTGTAAATGGATTTAGTGCGGATGTCATGTACGGGGATATCGAAACGGTCAGAGAAATACCGGAAGTATCGGAAGTACATATCGTTCATGAGTATACACGCCCGCAAGAAAAGCCGGAAATGCTTTACAGCAAAGAACTTGTCCAGGCCCAGGATGCATGGAGAGACTACGGATTTAAAGGGGAGGGCATGGTGGTCGGCGTCATTGATACTGGTCTTGATCCATCCCATAAAGACATGGTTCTTTCTGACACTACTGAACAGGATCTAACAAGTGAGGAAGTCAATAAGTTCAAAAATGAAAATGGCCTCATTGGAAGATATTATACGGAAAAAGTTCCATACGGCTATAACTATATGGATCAAAACCACGTCATCCAGGATATTGCTCCTGGTGCATCGATGCACGGTATGCACGTAGGTGGTACGGTTGGTGCAAACGGTGACGAGGAAAATGGCGGCATTAAAGGGGTTGCGCCAGAAGCGCAGCTGCTCGCGTTAAAGGTATTTGGAAACGACCCGAATATGCCATCCACCTGGGGCGACATTTACGTTAAAGCAATCGATGATGCGATCGTTTTAGGCGCTGACGTTCTTAACATGAGCCTTGGTTCAACAGCAGGTTTTGTCAGACCTGAGGATGCGGAGCAGAAAGCGATTAAGCGCGCGGTTGACAACGGAATCTTAATGTCGATTTCAGCAGGAAACTCCGCTCACTTTGGAAATGGATTCGCAAATCCGTTCACCGAAAATCCTGATATCGGTGTATCCGGATCACCAGGGGTTTCCTATGATTCCTTACAGGTTGCATCGATAGAAAATCAATTTATGGATTTGGATGCAGCCACTTATGCATTTGGAAACGAGACTGGAAAAGCTGCTTTCCTATCAGCAAGCAGTGTCCATCCAAACGATGTACCACAAAAGACGTTTGAACTTGCCTATGCCGGTCTTGGAACACCGGAAGAAGTGGCTGCGGCCAATGTTGCCGGAAAGTACGCGCTGATTAAGCGGGGCAGCATTACATTTGTGGAAAAAGCAATTAACGCGCAAAATGGTGGAGCATTAGGTGTGATTATATACAATAATGCCGATGGCTATGTGAGCATGGCCACAGATGCTGCCATAAAAATTCCGCAGCTATTTATGCTGAAAAATGATGGCGATAAGCTCCAGGCTGCGATTGCCGCTGGTGAAGCGGTAACGGTTTCCTTTACCGGCGAAAAAACAAAAGCAACCAATCCTGCTGCCGGAAAAATGAGTGATTTCACATCATGGGGCTTAACGCCAAACCTTGATTTCAAACCGGAAATTACGGCTCCAGGTGGGCAAATTTACTCTACTTTGGAAAACAACCAGTACGGAATGATGAGTGGAACGTCAATGGCTGCTCCACATGTTTCCGGGGGTGCTGCGTTAGTTCTTGAAAGAGTAGACAATGAATTCGGCGTAACCGGATTTGACCGCGTCAATGTCGCCAAAAATCTAATGATGAATACAGCACAGCAAGTCACCGATCAGGGAACTGTCAACGCTGCGTTCGGCTGGGAACTTCCATACTCCCCACGCCGCCAAGGTGCTGGAATTATGCAGCTCCATTCTGCCTTGCAAACTCCTGTTATTGTAACGGAGGCAAAGACAAATGAAGCGAAGGTTGCCCTAAAAGAGGTGGGCGATCAATTCGAATTCACGCTAAAAGCACAAAACTACAGCGACAGCGCTGTCGATTATAATGTGGCAGCCAATCTGCAAACGGACTTTGCCGCTTACGGTGAATTGGGCTGGAGTCCGAATGCACTTGAAGCACAAAAGATACTGGATGCCTCTGTTAAAGTAAACGGGGCAGACAATACGGTCATAACTGTGCCGGCAAACAAATCAGTGACTTTCAAAGTCCAAGTCGACGTCAGCAACGCAAAAGTGGTTGATCCATCAAAAACCGGCAATTGGGACACACCGGTTGCGATAAATGAAGTATTCCCGAACGGATACTTTGTCGAAGGATACGTGACATTAACGGATCCGACAGACACAAATGCAGAGCTAACTGTTCCTTATGTAGGCTTTAAAGGAGACTGGGACAAAGCTCCTGTTCTCGATGGCATGAAATATGATGAAAAGTCATTCTACGGAATGAGCGGGGCCGTAACTAAAAGTGGTACAAACTATAACTACCTTGGTTATGATCCGGTCACAGACAAATTCCGCTCTGACACGATTGCCATTTCACCAAACGGTGATAATTCACAGGAACAAATCATTCCGGTTCTTTCGTTCCTAAGAAACGCGAATGAAGTTAAGTTTGCAATCGTCGATGAAAAAGGCAAGACACTAAGAACATTGCGGACTGAGCGAAGCATCACCAAGCATTACTATGATGGCGGCCGCGGTGCCAATTATACGCTTGATGCGAACCGGGGTTGGGATGGAAAAATCAATAACCGCCTTGCGAAAGACGGCCAGTATTTCTATGAAATCCGCTCAGTCGTCGATTTTGCAAATGCAGAATGGCAAAGTGTGAAAATTCCTGTCAAAATCGATACGGCAAAGCCAAGCGTGAAAGCAGAATTAACTGATGGCAACACAGCTGTAGCGATCGAAGCGGCAGACAATCAAGGCGGAGCAGGAGTTTCGTATTTGGATATCCTTGCCGGTGAAAAATCAATTTTAACAGAGCCGCTAAGCGCTGACACAACGAAGTTTGCAATTCCTGAAACTGTAGAGTCAGGAACAGTCTTAACGGTCGTTGCAGTTGATAATGCCGGTAACCAAAATGCTGCAACAGTGACGGTTGCCGGTGAAAGCAGTGACAAGACCAATCCAGAGGTATACCTTGAGAATCCGGCTGCATTAGCGATCTATAATACAAACAACATCAACTTCACGGGCCGAATTGTTGAACAGTCAGGCTTAAAGGAATTCACTATTGCCGGGCAGCATGTTGAAGTAACGTACAATGAAGCTAAAAAACAATACGATTTTAATACTACGCTTAATTTAAAGGATGGCTTCCAAACCTTTGAAGTGAAGGCAATTGACAATGCCAACAATACAACGGTCTTTAAGCGTTCTGTCCTCGTAGATGCGACAGCACCGGGCGTTACCGTAAAAGGAGTGCCGTCAAACAGGTTTATTAAGTATAATGAAAGAAATCCGAAAGTCGATGTAACCGTTAAGGATAACTTTGATGAAATCCGCTTCTCCTTGAATGGAAGCGAAATTTTCTACCAGGAGTTTAAAGAACCATACGAGATGCGCAGCTTCGAAAAAACGTTCAGGAATATAGAGCTTGAGCTCGTCGAAGGTGAAAACGTTTTTGAATTTGAAGCAGTCGATCTGGCCGGCAATAAAACGGTTAAAAAAGTTGAACTGTATAAGCTCAAAAAAGGCCAAAAAGCTCCAAAGCGTTGGTAAACGGAAAAAACACCGGAACGAAGACTGCGTAAGCGATAAAAAATAACAAAAACGGCTGTCAGGTCACGTCTTGGCAGCCGTTTTTTTGTCGCGTTGCAGGAATTTATAACATTTTTCGATGTCCAGTTCAATGTACCACCTGTACCAGTTAGGTATCGCATTTTACCGTTTCGCTTAAATAAACATTGTTTTCGCTTGAATCGAAGCGTGTTTCGCTTAAATGACACTATTTTTCGCTTAAATCATCTCTCGGCTAATGAACTGCAGTAAAGATTTTTGCTGCAGATAGGACCGCTACATTTGCAATATCGTTTTGGAATCGACTTTTAGGCCAAATTTAGCCATTTCTGCTTCAATAAGAAGCCTCGGTAACCCTTTTTATGGTCCCGCTGACACTACTAGCGTAATAGCAATCCATCTTTACGTCAGATGCACCAGCTCGCGGAGGTCATCAGTGGACATCTCGGTAATCCAGCTTTCGCTTTGGATCACCTGGTCGTTGAGCGTCTGCTTTTTTTCGAGCATTGCATCGATTTTTTCTTCAAGCGTTCCGGTGCTGATCAGTTTGTGGACGTGGACGAAACGCTTTTGTCCGATCCGGTAGGCACGGTCGGTTGCCTGGTTTTCAACGGCCGGATTCCACCAGCGATCGTAATGGATCACGTGGTTGGCGGCCGTCAAATTCAGGCCGGTTCCTCCTGCCTTCAAGGACAACAGGAAGACGGGGAATTCGTGCTCTTGAAAACGCTGGATCATGTCGTCTCGCTGGTTCTTCGGAACGCTCCCATTTAGAAAAGGAATCTTCAAGTTATATTTTTTCTCCAGCAATGTACGGATTATTTCACCCATCTCAATATATTGGGTAAAAATTAAACAGCTTTCCTTCTGTTCAAGAACAGCTTCGACGAGCTCAGCCAATTTCTCTAGCTTCACGGAGCGTTCAAGCAGCAGTTGCGGCTTCTGTTCTTTTAAATAGAGGGCCGGGTGATTGCAAAGCTGCTTTAAGCGGCTGAGCATTTGCAGGATTAAACCTTTTCGTGCAAGGCCCGATAGCTGTTCGATCTCGGCAAAGGTATCGCGGATGAGCTGCTCATACAAAGATGCCTGTTCCGCTGTGAGCGGGCAATATTCCTTTTGCTCGAGTTTATCCGGCAAATTAAGGGCAACCTCTTCATCCTTTTTTGTTCGCCGCAATAAAAATGGCCTGATCATCCTTTGTAATTCTTTAACCTTCTCCTGCTTGTCGTCCTTTTCGATCGGGATGACAAAGCGCTTTTGGAATTGGCCAAGGTTGCCGAGATAGCCATGGTTTGTAAAATCAAAGATCGACCACAGCTCGGACAGGCGGTTTTCCATCGGTGTCCCCGTTAACGCAATATGGTGGAGCCCCTTTAGCTTGCGGACGGCCCGCGATTGCTTCGTCTGGGCGTTTTTAATGTTTTGTGCTTCATCAATCGAAATCGAACTCCACGATAACGATTCAAAATCCTCAAGATCGAGATTGATAAGCCCATACGATGTCAGCACGACGTCAGCCTCAGCTGATTTTTCCTTGAATGCGTCACCCTTTAAACGGTTTGGACCATAGTGAAGGTACACATTGAGGCCGGGCGAGAACTTCTCAAGCTCTTTTTGCCAGTTGCCGAGCACGGAGGTAGGACAGACGATCAATGCAGCCCCTGAATTTTCCTGAGCTTTTACGGTTAACAAATAGGAAATCAGCTGGACTGTTTTTCCGAGCCCCATGTCATCGGCGAGAACGGCCCCAAATCCGTATTTTCGCAAAAAGAGGAGCCAGCTCATCCCGAGCACCTGGTAAGGGCGCAGTTCCCCGTTGAAAGCCTCAGGGACCGGTTCAGCAGGAATCTCTTTTATTTCCGAAAGCTGTTTGATCATTTGTTTCCATTGCCGGTTCAGTTCAATTTGAATGCGGGCAAACGCTTTTGGATTCTCAAGATCTGTCCCTGCTTCATCCTCATCCGTTGCAAGCTGCTGCTCCAACAGGTCACGGACGTGAAGGCCTTCTTTTTCCGCCTTTTTCATTAAGTCCTGGATCTGGCGGATGAACTGCGGATCAAGCTTGATCCAACGGCCGCGAATATAGACAAGCCGTCTCTTTTCGGCAACAAGCTTGCTGAACTCCTCCTCGGAAAGGTCAACACCATTCATCGAAAAGCGCCAGTCATAGTCAACTATCGCAGACAAGCCGACAAATGAAGGGCGATGGCTTCCTGTCCCTTTTAAACGAGCTTTTATTTTTAAATTGGCGGCCTGCATTGCGTGCCACCAGGCTGGAAGCAAAATTTCAACGCCAAGAGCGAGCAGGAGCTCACTCGTTTCCGTCAGGAAAAACCAGGCTTCTTCTTCGCTTAAGGTGTTTCGGAAGCGATCACGTTTATTTAATGACGGAACAAGCAGGGCGAACCGCTCGAGTTCACGATCAATTTTTTCTGCGTGAAGCTTCCATTTGTGCGGATAGGCTGAACGGTCATCGACGTCAACAATCGTGTCCGGATTATTTTTATCGCGAAGAAAAGCACCCAAACTCCATTCATCATCCACTTCCTCAGGCTCTTGCAGCCGCAGTCCGATTGTAAATGGCGCAGTATCTTCTTTAATCCCGATCCACTCCGCCCATCTATCTTCATCAAAAAACTCGGCAAGCTGCCTGGCATCGATCTGGTTGCTTTTCAAAATCTCCAATTTTTTTTCGAAAAGCTCTTTCATACCCCGGTTCCGGCTCAGATACGCATCAAGGGAGCGGGCAAACCACTCATGAATGAACGGGCGGACAGGAACCGGCTCTGAATGCTCCCAGAAGGACGGATCAAATTCTTTGTAAACACGCTCGGGTAGCGCCCACTGAAAGCTCTCCTGTTCCCATGCAGCAAAATCGGGGATCCAGTCCTTTTCGACGATCGCCTCATGAACGGCGGGGGCAGCCGCAATGCAGAGTTCAGCCGTTTCATTCCAGTCCCACTCGATTAACCGGTTGAATTGTTCCTTTGCAAACAAGGTTGCCAGCTGCCAACCGTTCACGGCAATACCCAAAATGCCTTGATGCCTTTCTATATCAAGAACGGTTCCGAAATAGCTTTCTTCATGGCGGTGGAACAAGAGGCTCTTCCATTTGCCCGGGTCGAGCAGCTCCTCCGCTTCATCCTCAGCCGTTATTAAATAACGGTTGTCATTGATAGTCTGAACATTTATTTTTAAATACCTCGTTTTAAGCATGGATCAGTTTACTCCTTTTACATTCTTCATGAAAGGCGCGCAGCCGTTTAGTCCTGAAGAGCAACTCTTCCATAAATTCTTCCCACTCGCTGACCAGGCCGATTTTTTTATAAATCGTCCGCAGTTTTTTCAAATAGCGGACCGCCTCCTGGTAATTGCCCCTGCTTTTCATATCAATATTCTTTTGAATCGATTGATGGTAAAGGGGAAGGAGGACCGACGGGCTCTCCTTCTGGATCGACTTTATACGCTCATTTGAAACCAAGCCGATGTCGAAGCCGATATAAGAGATGAGCTCACCCCATTTTTCATAAAGGCCGTGTTCAAATAAGAATTGTTCATATTCCATATAACTGTATGGCAGAGTATACAACAGGGCCCGTTCATAAAGATCCGTGCGCCCGTTCTCTGTGCAAAATCGCATAATTGCCCGAAGCGACAGTTCAGTAAATTCGCGGCTGACACGATACTCCCTTAGCGATCGGACATATTCCCTTAAGTATTGGATAAAAAGTTCGGTATAAGGAACCATCCTTTTCCACGCTTTTTGGCCGGTGAGCATTTCGAGCCAAACAAGGTAATAAGGGGCTGCTTCCATGCCAAGAGAATTCAAAATGTCGAGAGCAGCTTCATCTTTACTTGTAAGCACATATTGATGAGCAAGCCCGATACTCAATGAAATCGAACCGTTTATTTTGCTAAGCTTCTCAAGCTTGGCCGTTTCCTGCTCGCGCCAACCGCCGCGCTTGAAAAAATTTGTCCACAGGAACCGGTATAAATAAATCCCTTCATACCAAAAGGCGGATTCATTTTCATCTTCGAGGAGCAGGATCGAGTCGTCTTTTAGCCTCGACACAAAAGCATCAAATGCAAACGGCAAAGAATGAATCGACAATTTATTGACCGCATCCTCGATTTCTTCTATTAAGAAATGGGAGACATGTCTGTAATAGCGGTTAATCATTTCTTCTGTATGGCCAAAATCTTTACTAATCCTTGATACATTGCTAAAAGCATGCAAGGCTCCAACAAGTTCATAAAGGGTCCGCCATTCTGCTTCAACCGGGGCACCGGCTCTGAGCCGCCGCACATAAACTTCAAAAAGCTCTTTAAATACATAAGGCTTCGGTTCGCCGTTTCCCGTCATAATCGAATTAAAGCTTTCCGTAAAAGCGTTGACCCACTTATCATAATCAGGTTTTAAGCTGCCGGTTGATTTTAATAAATCCTTGGCCCGCTGCATGCCCCAAGTTGCCGCAGCCTTCTTATCCTTCACTGGCTGGCGCCACTCTTCAATCCATTCGGCGACACTCCCGACATGGGAATAGGCCTGGAAAAAAACCGCGAGCTGATGGCGGCAAATCCCTTCACCGGGGCAAGAGCATTCACTCAGCTCCGGAAAGCTCAGGTCGAGGTTGACCCGAGCCGGCGTTACATCCTGAACAGAGGCATGCGCAATCTCCTGGTCCATCTTCAGTTTAGAAACCAGTCCTTGCCGGTAAAGCATAAACCCTTTTTGGACGAGCTTGTCGTCTCTTTCATCCCCGGCGATCAGCAAATCGTTCATTTTTGCCGCTCCAAACTGGAGCAGCTCTATATAGTAATCAGGAACTACAGTCATGAAAAGAACCTCCCGTTGTAGCAGTCCAAATAAAAAAAGTCATATTCTTTTATTATACCTAAAAAAGCAGGGGTTTAGGAGAGGAAGAGCGAATAACGAAACAAAGAACTAACAATTAAGTCAATTACACAATATAACAAGCTAAACCGAAAAACGAATGAAGTTGTCTAGATATCAGGAGTATGCCGTAGGAAACGAACGCTTAACTTTAAGTAACTGTTCGTTTTTCACTTAAAGAATGCTATATAAAATTCATTCAATTGAAAGTTTTAATATAGGAGAAAAATTAAATTTCAATGGTTAAAAGCTTGTTTATAAAAGAATTCATAAATAATCATATCTGAATTCTCCATTTTAAGTGGAATTAATTGATAGATATGAGACCATTTACATTTACCATTATTTAGCTTTTAGGTTAAAATGATAGCAGAATACCTATTTGGAGGACCTGTCATGTTTTTTCAAAATAAGCTTATCAAAGGCTTGCGGGATCCAGCCCGATTTTTCTACCAATTGACTGAGGCGGAGCGGGTGACAGGATTGTGGAACCGTGCAGTTCTATTAGTGCTGGCAAGCATGTTGATTTTCGGGATCAGTACATATACAGGCATAGGAACGGAAATTTTATCGAAAGAAATAACACAGCTGCCAATTAGCGAATTCGAAGCGCATAAGGCACTCTTTGCTGTCGGTCAGATCATTTGGGGCCTATTTTATGCAGCTTTGGTTTTATTTGTCCCTTCCTTGTTTTTTTGGACACTCACCGATACCGAATATAAAAAGCTGATTGTTGTCCAAATGCTCGTCCTGCTTATTTTGTTAGTTGAAAAATTAATATTGATTCCTTTCCAAATTACGTTTGGTCTCGATCAATTTTCCTCGCCTTTTTCATTGGGAGTTATCGCGCAATATCTTTCGATCCATCCGTTTTTTGTTTATTTTCTGGCCTCGATAACAGTTTTCAAGATATGGGGCATGGCCCTTCAATATAAAGCTCTTAAATTATTATCCGATAAAAATCCAAAAATCCTTCTATTAATGATCATCTCTATCAATCTCGCAGCCTGGTTATTTTCAGCTCTTATTGCATACATAGAATTTGAAAAGGTCTTGTAAGGAGGGGAGAATCTTGAAGTGGAGAATAAACTGGAAAAAAACCTCACTGATTGCTGGCTTAATCTTGTTCCTTTCAGCCAATCTCTATTTACTTTTTAAAAGTGAAAGTGAAATCATTAGGGCTGCGCGCGTCGAAAAGTGGACAACCGTGAAACAACAAAACTTGAGAGAAACGATGAAAGCTACCGGCAAGGTCGCCCCGTTTGAGGAATTTCATGTTTATTTTAATAAAGAACGCGGAAATTTGAGCGATATTTTAGTAGAAGAAGGCGATGCAGTCGAATCGGGCACACCGTTAATCGAATATTCTTCGAGTAATACGGAGAATGAGATTAGTAATCTCGAGGCGGAAATTACCCGTGCAGAAGAGGAGATCTCCCGCCTCGATGACCATATCATGGAGCTGGAGTCTCTCCAGTCTGATACTTCTTCCTACGACTCTTATGATTCATCCAGTTCATTCGATGACTCAACCGACTCGTTCGATGATACATCCGATGACTTTGATTCCGCCGATTCATACGGGTCCGGCAATAGCTCGAACGAAGTGATAAACTATTCAATCCAGCAAGAAATTCTCAATAAAGAGCTTAGAATTGCGGAGCTTGAAGCTGAAATCGTCAAGTATGAGGAAATCATAACGGCGCTTGAGGAAGGCTTAACAGAGATGACCGTCAACAGTGAGCTGGATGGCTGGGTAAAGAGTGTGCGCCATGATTTGGGCAATCCAATTGTAAAGATCATATCGAACCAGCAAAAAGTAGAGGGCATGTTGCCTGAAGACAAGTTTTTGAAGCTGTCAGAAGGAATGAAGGCGTCTGTCACCTCTCCGATTGTGAGTGGGAAACGTGAAGGCACTGTCGAGAAGATCGCCGGCTTTGCTTCAGACAATCCCGAAAATGGCCAAGCCAGCAGCTATCCGTTTCAAATTCATCTTGAAGAAAACTTTAAAGGCCTGGTGCACGGCTCCAATGTTGATGTCACCTTAATAACGAAGGAAGCAAAAGATGCGCTCACCGTCCCGGCGGCAAGCATTAAAAGAAAAGGCAGTGTCTATGTAATGGCCGGGAACGGCAAATTAAGCAGGCAAGCTGTCCAGCCGGGATTGGAAGTGAACGGCACGAAAGAAATTGTCAAAGGAGTGAAACAGGGCGAATTCATCGTGCTCGAATCAACTTCCAAACTGCGCAACAAAACTCCTTTCTATACCCCGGTGGAAACAGGAAAATGGAGCAAAAAAGCGTTCAAACAGTTGGATAAAAAGGAATATATCAAGTATATTATTACAGGATTTTTGCAAATGTGAGCAGGATGATCCCTTTCATCAGAGAGGGATTTTTTCTTGTAAGAGCAGGTTTACGATTGTGAACTGAGTGGTAATAAAGATAGTGCGCAAAAAATGTTCCTCATTGTGTGTATTAAGAGAACAGCAAATTCGATTATATAATTTCAGATAACAAAGCAGATAGATTATAGTTGAGCACTCAATATTTATAGTCGCGAAATCGGATTTACGAGCGGAACACCAGATTTACGAGCGAAAAATCAAATTTACGAGCGAAAAACCAGATTTACGGGCGAAAAATCAAATTTACGAGCGAAAAACGAAATTTACGAGTGAAAACCATATTTATGATCGAAGAAAGACTGACTATGTTGCATCCTTGCGTAAAATTCGAGCTTCGCGGTCAAAATCTAGCAATAAGCAGCCGTAGTAAAAAAGACACCCGCCGACTAAGTCGGCAGGTGCAGCTAAAAAATTAATAGAATCTCTTAAAGCCATCAAAATGGCTTTGGTAATAGCTATTATTAAGGTTCGAGATTGAGACGCCCTGCGATGAGTTGGCATGGATGAACTCGTTGTTTCCGAGATAAATTCCCATATGCGAGATTCCTGCTTTATATGTATTTTCAAAGAATACGAGATCACCTGGTTGCGGTTCGTTTACATAATATGAGCGGCTGTAATATCCTTCTGACGATAAGCGGGCGATTTGTTTGCCTGATTGCTTAAAAACATAAAAAATAAAACCGCTGCAATCAAATCCTCCCGGTGCTGAACCTGCCCACTGATACGGGGTTCCGAGCAAGCTTTTAGCTGTATTTAATAAGCCTGAAACCTCACTAACGGGATTCGAAGGCTGTACGACAACCGGCGGCAGATTGGGAGCAACCACTGGAGCAGCAGCTGTTGCAGTTATCTTTAACTTTTGGCCGACATAAATAAGGTCTGAGGAAAGACTATTCCAGGTTTTTAGCTGCTGAACCGAAACGCCAAAGCTTCTGCCGATATGTCCTAAAGTATCACCCGGTTTTATAACGTATTCCGTTACGTTTGCAGGCTCAGCTTGTACAGGAGGAGCAGACACCTGTGGCGGCGTCGAAACGACAGCCGGGCCTGTGTTCAATGGGCTGGAAACAAGCAGTTTTTGGTCTGGGTAGATGAGATGGTCTTTAAGGTTATTCCATGAGGAAAGCTCAGCCAGACTGATGCCGTGCTGGTTGGCAATTTTAATCATTGTGTCGCCCTTCACAATCGTATACGTTTTTGCTGTTTGTAAAACTGGGGGCTGTACACTTTGTCCGGGGACATTGGCGGTTTGTGAAATTTTTAACTGTTGGTTGATCAATATTAAATCTGACTGCAAGCTATTAATCTGCTTAAGTTCGGCGACACTTGTATTCTTTTTTTTCGCAATCCCGGAAAGGGTATCCCCTTTTTGAACCGTGTATGTATTGGCGGAAACAGTAGCCGAGAAGCCAGTGGTTAGTACAGCAACAGTAGCCAGTGAAGCCAGTTTCTTTTTCATAATCTTTGATATTCACTCCTTTTTTTCTATTATTGCAACTATTTTATCACATGTTTCGTCTAATAAATGCAATAAGTGACAAACTTTTCAGCAAGATTTAAAAAAATGCAAAGGAAGATAGACTAATGATTGATAGCAAACAGGACCAAGACTGCTTTTCTGAGATTATCAAAAAAGCGTACGAAAAAGGTTTGAACGAAAAGGACATAACGGTTGATCAAATACTTCAAGAACTCGAATTGGACTTGCAACTCATTTTTTCTAGAAAAATCTAAAAAAATGGTGACCTGATTCAGTCACCATTTTTTTATTTTGCTCTTTATAAAATGGATGTACTTATCAACCTTTTGCAGTTCAAAGATAATCAATGCCTTTTCCATATAGGTTTTTGCCAATGAAAAATCGTCTTGCAGCTCATAATTGTAACCAATATGGTAATGGAATTCCCCGAGCAAGTACAGATTGTCCCGTTCCAAACACCAGTCGATTGCTTCTTTGCAGGCATCGTTTGAAGCTTTGTAGTGCTGCAGCCTTGTGAAGGTACGCGCTGTGTTATATAGAACCCTGCTTTTGATCGTTTCGTCCTGTACATGGGGAAGCAGTTCTAAATGTTCTTTTGCTGGAAGATAGACGTCCAGCGCAGCTTCCAACTCTTTTTCTTCGAAGTAGATATTGCCTTTGCAAATTTCAATTTCGATTTCCCGTTCCTTCCAGACCTTTTCATGGGTCAGCAAAATCGCTTCATCAAGAAGAATAAACGCTTTTGTCAGGTTTTTGTTTAATTCATATTCACAAATTCCTTTATGCCATAATAACAGCTGCTGGTTTTTCCGGTTTTGCGAAAATAACGGATTATTTTCTTCAGAATTAATAATCTCCTTGATTCCCTGATAGTCGATATTGCGGCGAGCTTTGTTTAACAGGCGGGTCACCTCTTGAACATAATCGAGCCTCGGTGTAGTGCCGATATTGAAAAAGTAGTTTACATCAACGCCAAGCCGCTGTGAGATTAAATACAGTGTCGAGGCGAACGGGAATACATCCCCTTTTTCGATTTTGCTGATTTGCGCCTGGGTACAAATACCCTTTGCTAATTCTGTTTGTGACAACCCCATAAGCTTCCGTAATTCTTTAATTTTTTCACCAATCGCTAAAAAATCCATTATTCCACATCCCGAAAATATGCCTAGAGTTATATTATTTTAGAAAAAGGAAAGGAAACAGCAGAAAACTACAAAAAAATCCGCTATAAACGCTCCTAATCCAGAATCAATCAAATTTCTAATTATGTTTTAATAGGCTTGTAAGCAATTGTTACTACCTCAAGCTTAGCAAAAAATCAAATGATTTTGAAGGAGGGCTTGTCATGAAAAAACGATTCATCGTGTTTTTAGCTGTAATGACCATCGTATTTGGCGCTGGCTTTGTTGGATCTAGTGTTGGAACCAACGAACTTCCAACAGTGTATCACGAGCTTCCAACAGTTTACTAAGAATTTCTGCTGCAGCTTTCTAATCTTATTCACCCAGTATGTTTTATCTGTTTTACGAACAATACCTTTTAATCTCCTTTTGCCGCTTTGGAAACAAGGCGGCCTTTTTATACAAATTTATAGGTTATTAACATTTACATAGGAAAAATATGCTTATAATTATATAAATAGCTGAAAACAGTGGAATAGAAGCCGGTAACACCGATAATCAGCGACAAAAGCGCTATATAACTGAAAAACATGATTTTTTCACTTCTGTTAAAGTAAAATAAATCCTTTTCCAAAAAGAGGTGTATAAATTGAAAGATATCGAAATGAATGTCTTCCCCACATTTAAAGAAGACGAGTGTGCGATCATTTTCTCATTTCATTTTAAGCAAGAACACCACAAAATTGGCGAGGCTGTCATTTATACAACCACAGAAGGATTCAGCACAAGATATGAAGTTGATAAAAATCAAAGCGAGCAAGTAAAAGAAACTGTCGCACGGCTTGATCGGCTGTCGGTAACAGAAGAGTATAAAACGGTTTCGATGGAAAAAATCTATCAATTTCTCGAATTGATCGGCGTTCAAAAATGCTTTGTGGATCAAGAACCTTCAATAAACTATCTTAAATCGCGTTACTTAGTGCAAAAGTAGAAAAAGGATTATCCTGCCCACCAGCTTGCGGATAATCCCTTTTTTTGTCGAAAAAGGTTGACAAATATTTGAAACTCCAAATCTCGCTTTTTCGTCTAATGAAGAGAAGGGAAAAAGTCCAGTGAGGAGAAATGAACTTGATGATTTGGCTATATTCGGCGATCGGTGTTTTTTTGTTTATGGTCATTCTTGAAGAAGCGGTTAATTATTTTTGGTCCCGCTATCTTTACGGAAAAAATGACAAAGGGGCTTAAATTGGGGATCATGCTACGGCTTTTATTCATGTTTAATTTATGTTTGAATATACTTAAGGGGTTGGTTGAAACTTCAGCCAGCCTATTTTGATTTGAGATTTTGTCGAATGTTATTTAAAATAGAAAGATAGAATGGGAATTTCAGACAGAGGGGGAGAACCTTGAGGAAAACTATTTATTTTTTCGTAATTGCCCTTGCGGCGTTACTGGCCGGGTGCAATAACGACCCGACTCCGGAGGATCGGTTCAGTAAATATGTTGAACTGTGGAATGAGCAAAAATTTGAAGACATGTACGATTATTTAACCGCTGATGCGAAAGAAGCGGTAACAAAGAAAGAGTATGTCGAACGCTATCAAAAAGTTTATAGTGATCTCGAAATATCTGATTTAAAGATCAAATTTGACCCTCCTGAAGAAAAAGCAGAAGGGGAAGAAGCTAGATTTTCATTCTCGGCAAAAATGAACAGTTTGGCAGGCCCTATTTCCTTTAAGCACCAGGCTCCGTTGAAACAGGAGACCCAGAATGAGAAAGAGAACTGGTTTGTCGATTGGGATACGACGTTTATTTTTCCTGAGCTTGGAGCGGGGGATAAAATTGGACTCTCATCGGTTCCGTCGGTAAGAGGCGAGATTGTCGACCGAAATGATAATGGGCTTGCGGTCAACGGGACCGCCCTTGAAATCGGTATCGTGCCTGCGCAAATGGAAGGAAACCGCGAAGATATTATTTCCAGAGTGGCGGGCTTGCTTGGAATCGAAGCCGCCCAGATTGACAAGGCTTTGAATGCCGAGTGGGTCCAGCCGGATTACTTTGTGCCTATCAAGAAAATACCCGTGGAGAATCAAGAATTGCTTGCACAGTTGATGGAAATTCCATCAGTACTCAAAAAAGATGTTCCAGCCCGTGTCTATCCTTACAAGGACGCAGCTGCACAGTTGGTCGGTTACGTAGGGCCGGTAACAGCTGAGGAGCTCAAGGAATTAGCGAGTAAAGGCTATTCGAGCAATGATGTGATCGGCAAACGAGGAATGGAGCAGGTTCTCGAGGAAAGATTGAAGGGACAGAACGGTTCAAAAATCTATATTAAAAAAGAAGACGGCTCTGAAGTGCTGCTTGCCGAAAAAGAAGTCGCCAATGGCGAAAACGTCAAGCTGACGATCGATATCGGTTTGCAAAGCACGATGTTCAATGAGCTCGCCGGCGAAGCGGGCACTGGTACAGCAATGAACCCGGTAACCGGAGAAACATTGGCACTAGTCAGCAGCCCTGCATTTGATCCGAACACAATTGCTTTAGGCGCAACGGGACAATATTGGCAGTCTATTGAAGAAAACCCGCAGAAGCCATTGACGACCCGTTTTAAGCAAACATATGCACCGGGATCTGTCATCAAGCCGATCACGGCCGCAATCGGCTTAAAAGAAGGTGTGATTACACCTGAGCAGCAGATGGAAGTCGATGGGCTGCAATGGCAAAAAGACAACTCATGGGGAAGCTACAAGATTACCAGGGTAACCGACCCGAACGGCCCGGTTAACTTGGATCGCGCCTTGCTCCTCTCGGATAATATTTATTTTGCTCAGGCTGCCCTGGCGCTCGGTGCAGAAAAGTTAACAGCAGGGCTAAAAAGTTTTGGTTTTGAAGAGGAGTTTGGCTATGCATTCCCATTGGAAAACTCTAAAATCGGCGAGCTTGATAACGAAGTCCGTCTCGCTGACTCAGGTTACGGACAAGGACATATCGAAATGAACATCGTCCATTTAGCCTCTACGTATACACCTTTTGTGAATAACGGAACGATGATTAAACCGATTTTGCTGGCAGAAGAGCAAACAGCGCAGCCTTTGAAAGAAAACCTGGTTGATGAGACGGTACTAGCGCAAATCAATAATTCGTTAAGAAAAGTGGTCGAAGACCCGAGCGGTACGGCGCACTCTGCCCGGATCGACGGTTATCCGCTTGCCGGAAAAACCGGAACAGCTGAACTAAAAGAAAAACAGGGCGAAAAAGGAACGGAAAACGGCTGGTTTGTCGCATACAATGTTGAAAATCCGAATTTACTAATCGCCATGATGATAGAAGGCGTGGAAAATAAAGGCGGATCAAAGCCAGTAGTCAGCCGCGTGAAAAATGTTTTCCAAAGCAGCAGGCAATAATAATGTCGTGTTAACGAAAAAGCCCCTTTCATCACTCGAAAGGGGTTTTTTCCGTTGCATGAGCTTTATCGTTCGTACGCTTCGCATTTCGTTGTCCTACACCAATATAAATGCTAAGCAGCAAAAAATAGGACAAGAGAAGAATCGTCCATATCGATGAAGATAGATTAATCTTCTCTTCGAAAATGGCCAGGAACAGCCCTGTTAAAAAGATCAGAATGATATAGAGTAACAATCCATTCCTAACAATCCACTTCATATCCGAAGATCCCTCCCTACTTGATAAATCATAATCTTTAGTATGGCTTGCGGGAGAACATGTTATACAAAATTCAGGAGATTTCAATATCTTTTCGAGGTTGATTTCGTTTGGAAGTGAGTTAACGTTTTTGTGATTTCGGTGAGGGCTCTTCTAACTTAGTATTTAATCCATGTTACAGCAATGATAAAATCAAACCATACAAGCGCAGGGGCAGATTGATAAATAAAATGGCTAAAAGGAGTGTTCGGACTTGAAAATCAATCATATTCATCATATCGCAATTATTTGTTCTAACTATCAAAAATCAAAGCATTTCTACATAAATATATTGGGCTGCAAAGTGATCGAGGAGACGTATCGAGCAGAACGTGATTCCTATAAACTGGATCTGCGCATTGGCGAAACAGGGCAGATCGAATTATTTTCTTTTCCAAACCCAGTCAAACGTCCAACTGGACCCGAAGCATGCGGATTGCGTCATCTTGCCTTTTCTGTGTCTAACATTGAAGAAAATGTTGAATATCTTAAGCAGCATGGAGTTGCGACAGAACCGATACGAGTGGATGAACTAACAGGAAAGAAATTTACCTTTTTCCGCGACCCGGACGACCTGCCGTTGGAGTTGTATGAAGCGTAATATGAACGATGTCATATAGCGAGAAAATGTATGTGATTTTCAGCATTGAAAAATCCCCTTCACAAACTGAACTGCACGTGAGGGGATTTTAGTTTTTTATGTATTATTATCTCCGAACGAGTACACATGCTGTGTATTTAACCGAGCCATTCCATAAAAAATATCAGGATAAAAATGATCAAGGAATAGAAGGTAACATGAAGCAAAACAGTTGTTAGCGCGTATTTAATATCATCAATAAGTAAGGTTTCCCTTTTTCGGGCTCTTGTTCTCATAGTTATCTCCTCCCTAATGTTATTCTATTAAATAATGGTTCTAGTGGCAATGATTAGTACTATTGCGCTACTAGTTTTTGATTAAAAAGTCCTCAATAAATCCAGCCCAAACCTCATGACCCTTTTCATTAGGCCTGCTCTGGTCCTCCGACAAATACTGTTTAAGGTCCTCACTTTGCTGGTCAGGCCAGGCTGCCCAATGGTCCAGATACGTGATCCCGTTTTGTGCAGCATACTTTTTCAGTTCCTCGACCTGAACGGGATAATAACGCGCTGCATAGAGAGGATGCGGTGGCTGTAAAACAATCACCGTGTGTTCGTTTGCAGCTTGAATGTCAGCTATGATGGTGCTGATATTCTGCAGCGATTGATTGAGCTCAACAACACCGTTATCCAATAAAGTGAATGGTTCAAAAATAACCATATCAGCCTTTTCAGCGGCGATTTCCGCCTGGCTTTCTTGATTGATAAAATCGATTGAGTTCAAACCGTATTGAATCGAATGCACAGTAACTGTTTTCCCATAAGCAGCTTCGATTTTTTCCTTAACCAAAATTGGCCAGCCGTTATCTTCAAGTGACAGAGCTTCCGAACCAGCGAAAAGGATTTTAAATGGCTGCTTTTCAGCCAATGTTGTTTTAAACCGTTCCTGGCTTGCTTCGGGCCAGTTACCGGCAAGGTTTATATAATCGGAGTTGGAACGTTTTGATTTATTTTTAACAGGCGGTGCGGCCTTTTCTACCCGAGACGGAACAGCTCCTGCCTGATTATTCCCCGGAACAGTTGTTTTTTCGTTCCAATAAATTTGTCCCATTATTAAAATAACGGCACAGCATATTGCCAGTATAGTAGTAAAAATAGCCTTCATCAGACGAGTGACCCCCAAAAATTTATAATCTACGACAACATTATTTTTCGGAAATATTTCCCATACACAAAAAATAACTATTAAAAAGGTTCGAAATATTATTTAATAGAAGATATTGCATAATTTGATTTTAAACTAATAAGATTATGCCAACAAACACAAAATTTTACAACATATTATGATATAATACTACTATTATTTATCAAGAATTTTTGGAGGAACAAATGGAAGAGACGATCAGCTTAAGAGAATTATTTCAAACCCTCAGGAAACGACTGAATTTAATCGTGGTGATTACGATTGTTGCCGTTACCGTCTGTGCGATCATCAGTTACTTTATTTTAACCCCAATCTATCAGGCTTCAACCCAGCTGTTAGTCAATCAAAATAAAGAAGAGCAGGCGCTCTATAACGTAAGTGAAGTTCAAACAAACCTGCAATTAATCAATACATACAACGTGATTATTAAAAGTCCTGCCATTCTTGAATTGGTCAAGAAAGAACTGGACTTGGATATTTCAGTCGGCCAGTTGAATGAAAAAATCACCGTGCAAAGTGAACAAAATTCGCAGGTTGTCAATGTAACGGTTCAAGATGAGGATGCATCCCAGGCTGCCGAAATTGCCAATAAAGTAGCTGAAGTATTTCAAAAAGAAATCGTCAGCATTATGAATGTCGATAATGTCAGCATTTTAGCAAACGCGGCTATCACAGATAATCAGGCTCCTGTAAAACCAAATCCATTGTTGAATATCGCGATTGCCATGGTTGTCGGGCTAATGGCAGGAGTCGGACTCGCCTTTCTATTGGAATATCTTGATAACACGATTAAAACGGAGCAGGACATCGAAAAGCTGTTGGAGCTTCCGGTATTAGGTGTGATTACGAAAATAGACGAACAAGAAGATATCCGCTCCCGTGCAGATCGAAAAGCAAAGCTGAGAGGTGAGACAATTGGCTCTTAAAATCACAAAAGCAAAAATGTTTGAGCATAAACGTAAATTAATCGCAAAGCTGGATCCAAAATCACCGATTTCCGAGCAATACCGGACAATCCGCACCAATATCCAGTTTTCAACGGTAGACAAAGACATCCGCTCTCTAATGGTCACATCATCCGGTCCGGGAGAAGGTAAATCGACAACGATTGCCAACCTAGCTGTTGTGTTCGCCCAGCAGGGGAAAAAGGTGCTTCTTATCGATGCCGATATGAGAAAACCGACTGTGCATTATACGTTTAACTTAACCAATACATTTGGCCTGACAACGGTCCTGACTAAACAAACAGGCTTAATGGAAGCAGCGGCAGAGTCCGGCGAGAAAAACCTGTTTATTCTTCCGAGCGGCCCTGTACCGCCGAACCCGGCTGAATTGATCGGATCAAAAGCAATGGATGAAATGCTTGAAAAAGCATATGAACAATTTGATATGGTCCTATTTGATACACCGCCTGTTTTAGCGGTTACCGACGCGCAAATTCTCGCCAACAAATGCGACGGAACATTACTCGTTGTCTCAAGCGGAAAAACGGAAATCGACCATGCCAGCAAATCAAAGGAACTGTTGATCAATGCAAAGGGAAAATTAATGGGAGTGGTCCTGAACAATAAAAAAGCCAAGGATTCTGCCTATTATTATTACTATGGAACAAAATAATCAAGAATCGACAACGTTCGCTATTTACAACTTTTTCCGAATGGTAGTATGATAGATTGGTAATGTTTTTACAAAACGAAGAGGGGGAAAGACACCGATGATTGACATCCACTGCCACATCCTGCCTGGTATTGACGATGGAGCGAGAACGATCGACGACAGTATTGCAATGGCAAAGCTCGCATATCAGGAAGGGATTAGAACCATCATTGCCACCCCTCATCATCAAAACGGCAAATACAGTAACGTGAAAGAAGATATATTAGCCAAAGTGACTGAATTAAATAAGGCACTTGAAGAGGCAGTCGTCCCGGTTCAGATCCTGCCGGGACAAGAAACAAGAATCTACGGTGAGATGTTGGAAGATTACGAACAGGAAGAAATTTTAACGATAAATAACGGAAATCGTTATTTATTCGTTGAATTCCCCTCTGCACATGTTCCCCGATATGCTGAGCGATTATTATTTGATATACAGTTAAAGGGGTTAGTACCGATCATTGTCCATCCGGAACGAAACCAGGAAATCATCGAACATCCCGAACTTCTCTATCAGCTTGTCAAAAAGGGCGCGTTAACACAGGTAACCGCCGCAAGCGTAGCCGGTCACTTTGGAAAGAATATTAAAAAATTCTCCCTGCAAGTAATAGACGCAAATCTGGCCCATTTTGTTTCATCCGATGCCCACAACGTTTCAACCCGATCGTTTAAAATGGTTGAAGCATTGGATGAAATTGAAAAAAAGTATGGCGTTGACATGGTTTACTTTTTTACAGAAAATGCAGAGCTTCTTGTTGAAGGGCAAACAGTGTACAAAGAAGTGCCGGAAAAGATTAAAAAGAAGAAATTTTTAGGTGTTTTCTGAGAAAATCCAATAATATTTAAGGGGTCTTTGAGACCTTCTTGGTAATGTCTCCTAACCGATACCGATGGAGGCACTCGATCATGCCGTGGGCAAGAGAGCGACTTTTGCCTTAGACGTCAGTCGTCAATGGTGTGGTGTGAGGAGGGGTTAAATGCCCCAAAAATTTTGATTTACTAAACGAAATTATTGAGGCGCTTACATTTAAATATCTAATGATAGTGCGCGTGCTACAACGTGGATTATCATTAGCTATTTATTTTTTTATACACCCTTAAACAAGACCGGGAAAATATAAAATGAAAGGGGATTGTTCGTTGACGTACCGGAAGAGGTTAGCCATTTTAGCACTGCTTGATTCTTTGATCGTTTTCTCAGCTATTTATATCAGTTATCTAATCCTCCATCCATATTTAGGGATTTTTAAGTTGCCCACCTTATTAATAACATCGTTGACGTTACTGACATTCCACCATTTCTATGCTTCGATGTACAAGCTTTATAACAAAGCATGGGAATACGCGAGCGTTGGAGAATTGATTTCGATTGTTAAAGCGGTATTCCTCTCAATCTTCTCGACAGGGATTATCCAGTTGCTGATTTTCCAGGACGTTTATGTCCGGGCGCTGGCGATTGCCTTGATGCTCCATGTCCTGTTAATTGGAGGCTCGCGCTTTTCGTGGAGAATAGTTCGGGACCGGTACATAACAACTTTGCAACAAAAAAAGAGAACATTAATAATTGGAGCGGGTGCAGCAGGTTCCTTAGTCGCTCGACAACTTCTCCATAATCGTGATATTGAATTGCAGCCTGTCGCATTTATTGATGATGACCCCAAAAAATATCGGCTGCAAATCCTCGGGATTCCGGTAGTCGGCAACTCAACCGCAATTGCAAGTATGGTTGAAACACTGAAAATTGATAATATTGTTATCGCGATTCCTTCATTAAGCAAACCTGAGTTAAAACGGATTTCTGAAGAATGTTTAAAAACGAACGCGAAAACACAAACGATGCCAATGATTGAAGACATTATGCTCGGAAAAGTATCAGTTAACCAGTTCAGGGACGTCAAGGTGGAAGACTTATTAGGGCGTGAGCAGGTTGAATTGGATATTAACAGCATTTCAGAATACGTCAGCGGAAAAACAGTGCTGGTAACAGGAGCAGGCGGTTCAATCGGTTCAGAGATTTGCCAGCAGATTTGTAACTTTTCACCACAGAAAATCGTTTTGCTTGGTCATGGTGAAAACAGCATTTATGAAATTGATATGGAACTCCGTCAGCATTATGCGGCCAATATAGAAATTGTCCCAATCATCGGAGATGTCCAGGACCGGGAAAGAATGTTTGAAGTCATGGAAGAGTACCAGCCAAATGTCGTTTACCATGCAGCGGCCCATAAACATGTTCCGCTGATGGAATACAATCCAAGAGAAGCCGTCAAAAACAATGTTTTTGGTACGAAAAATGTTGCGGAAGCAGCGGATATGTTTGGCGTAGAAACATTCGTGTTAATATCCTCCGATAAAGCCGTTAACCCAACTAACGTAATGGGATCAACAAAAAGAATAGCAGAAATGGTCATCCAACAATTAGATAAAGAAAGTAAAACAAAATTTGTCGCCGTCCGTTTTGGCAATGTACTCGGAAGTCGGGGCAGCGTAATTCCATTGTTTACAAAACAAATCAGGGCTGGAGGCCCAGTAAGCGTCACCCATCCGGAAATGACCCGATATTTTATGACGATTCCGGAAGCTTCACGCCTGGTTATCCAGGCAGGATCACTGGCAAAGGGCGGGGAAATTTTTGTCCTTGATATGGGGGAACCTGTGAAAATCGTTGATTTGGCTAAAAACTTAATTAAACTGTCTGGCTATAAATTCGAAGATATAGGGATTAAATTCTTAGGAATACGGCCCGGAGAGAAGATGTTTGAGGAACTACTAAATGAGAACGAGGTCTTTCCTGAACCGGTTTTCCCGAAAATATTTATCGGCAAGGCAGTATTGGAACAGGAAGCAGAAGTGGACTTTCTATTAAAATCTTTTGAAAACTTTACAGCTTTGGAAACAAAAGATTTCTTATTAAATTTAGCGAATCGAAGAGAGAACAATATTCATCTAGTAGCTAAGTAGTGATAGGGGGATATCTAATTGAAAAAGGTTCGAAAAGCAATTATCCCGGCCGCTGGTTTAGGTACACGTTTTCTGCCAGCCACTAAAGCAATGCCAAAAGAAATGCTGCCGATTGTTGACAAGCCAACGATCCAGTTTATAGTCGAAGAGGCAATTGCATCAGGAATTGAAGAAATCATCATCGTAACCGGAAAAGGTAACAGAGCAATTGAAGATCATTTCGACTTCGCACCAGAATTGGAACAAAATTTAAAGGAAAAAGGAAAACTAGATTTATTAGATAAAGTGCTATATTCTACCAACCTCGCAGATATTCATTATATCCGCCAAAAAGAACCTAAAGGGTTAGGGCATGCAGTTTGGTGCGCACGCCATTTTATCGGTGATGAACCATTTGCTGTTCTCCTGGGGGACGATATCGTTCAAAGTGAAACCCCATGCTTGAAACAGCTGATGAATATATATGATGGAACTCGTTCTTCTGTAATTGGGGTTCAGATGGTGCTTGATGAAGAAACACATAGATACGGCATCATTGATCCAGCTTCGCAAGATGGCCGCACATATCAAGTTAAGAACTTTGTTGAAAAACCTAAACCTGGAACTGCTCCATCCAATCTGGCGATAATGGGAAGATATATCCTTACACCGGAAATCTTTATGTTTTTAGACCGGAAGGAAACCGGGGCTGGCGGAGAAATCCAGTTGACCGATGCCATTCAAAAATTGAACCAGATACAACGAGTATTTGCTTATGATTTCGAAGGAAAGCGGTATGATGTTGGGGAGAAGATTGGGTTTGTGAAGACTACGATTGAGTTTGCGTTACAGAATGATGAAATCAAACACGAACTGCTCACTTATCTTGAAAAAATTATGGAGATCAGCACAGTAAAATAATAAAGCAGATGGCATCAGCTCCTTTTCCTATGTCTCATCATTTTTCATAGAAAAGGAGCTGAAGTTCTTATGGCTTTGAAACCCAAATTTATGAAAGTATTTAGTGGGTTAGTAGTTAATTAGAATTAGAAGGTTCACAATCCAATTGAGTACTAAGCCACTAAGAAGAACACTTAATCTTAAACAGTGAAACCGAATAAAGTGAGGAATAAAAATGATAGATACTAAAGTCAGAAATATACCTTTTTCTCCACCTGATATTTCAGAAGAGGAAATTGGAGAAGTTGTTAAAGCAATGAAATCTGGTTGGATTACAACTGGACCCAGAACAAAAGAATTTGAAAAGAAGATAGCTGAATATGTTGGAACAAATAAAGCGGTTTGTTTAAATTCTGCTACAGCCGCTATGGAACTTACTCTTCGTATTTTAGGAATAGGCCCTGGTGATGAGGTTATTACTTCAGCTTATACTTATACAGCATCTGCGTCAGTTATTGAACATGTTGGGGCGAAAATTGTACTGGTTGATACGGCCGCAAATTCTTTTGAGATGGATTATTCTAAACTTGCTGATGCGATTACGGAAAAGACGAAAGCTATCATTCCTGTTGACATAGCTGGGAAAATATGTGATTACGATGTGATATATGAAATAGTAAACAGCAAGAAGCATTTATTTATGCCTAATAACGAATTGCAATCGTTATTTAATAGAGTAATTGTAATGACTGATGCTGCTCATGCTTTTGGAGCTCAGAGAAAAGGAATGAAATGTGGGCAAGTTGCGGATTTCACTTGCTTCTCTTTCCATGCAGTTAAGAATTTGACAACAGCTGAAGGTGGGGCTGTTGTCTGGCGTAGTGATCTTGGTGTTGATGATGAATCGCTATATAAGGAATTTATGCTATACAGCCTTCATGGGCAATCTAAAGACGCATTGGTGAAAACACAAAAAGGTTCATGGGAATATGATATTGTGTACCCTGCTTATAAATGTAATATGACCGATATTACAGCTGGAATTGGAATGGGCCAGTTAAATAGATATGAAGAAATCATGAAAAGACGTCAAGAGATTATTGAGAAGTATAATAATGCATTTTTACCGTTAGGAGTACAAAGCTTGCAACATTACGGAGAAGACTTTGTATCATCAGGACATCTTTATTTAACGAGGATTCCTGGATTAGGTGAAGTAGAAAGAAATGAAATAATCGTAAAAATGGCTGATGCGGGCATAGCATGTAACGTTCACTACAAGCCATTACCAATGTTTACGGCATATAAGAATTTAGGGTTTGATATAAAACATTTTCCTTGTGCTTTTGAAATGTATGAAAATGAAATTACACTTCCGCTTCATACTTTGTTAACTGATGAGGACGTGGAGTATGTGATAGAGAGTTTTATAAAAATAATAAGTGAAGTTAAGTAGGGTTACAGAATGTATAAATATTTTTTAAAAAGAATGTTTGACTTCTTGCTAGCGGTATTAGCGTTGCCGTTTTGGATTATTATCGTAGCTATTATTGGCCCAATTATTTATTTCCAAGATAAAGGTTCGATTTTTTATAATTCTCCTCGCCTAGGTAAAAGTGGAAAAGTATTCAAGATGTATAAGTTCCGTTCTATGAAAATGAATGCACCCGACTTAAGAAATAAAGATGGCTCCACCTTTAATGCTGAAGACGATCCAAGGTTAACAAAGATCGGTAAGTTTATTCGTAAAACAAGTCTAGATGAGACACCCCAGCTTTTAAATATAATTAAAGGTGATATGAGTATTATTGGACCAAGGCCTGACTTGCCAGAACATCGTAATCTGTACGAGGGCAATGAAGAAAGAAAATTAGAGATTAGACCGGGTATCACCGGCTATAATCAGGCATACTTTAGAAACACTGTGCCTTGGAAAGAAAGAATTCAAAATGATATTTATTACATTGACCATTTATCTTTGTGGATTGATATAAAAATATTTTTTAAAACTGTTATATCAGTATTGAAGCGCGAAGATGTGTTTATAAACGGACAGCAGAACAAAGAAAGATAAGAAATGGTATAGGTTTATGGGGGGGTTACATGACATCAGTTGACTTTTACGACCTAAAGTGGGATACAGATTTTTTTGGAGTCAAGAGTGCCAAAGCCATTTTGTACAAGCCTCTTAAAATGAATGAATGGAATGGCTTAAAAACTAAGTTTAACAATTACCAGTTTATATCAATTGAGAATCGCAATTCAGAATCTGTTAATGCAAAGTTTATTGGAAAGGATACTGCAGCATTTTTAGTAGATGTGAATATTCAGTTTAATAAAACATTAACAGGCGCATTTAACATACCACAACACGTTACAGTGCACGATTCACTAGAATATAATGAGCAAATCATAAAAATAGCTAATTTCCAATTTTCCAAGTTTACAGAGGATAATCAACTGGCGATACGTGGAGGCGATCAAGTATATCATCAATGGCTTATAAATTCTTTTGATAAGCCGGATAAGTATTACGCGTTATCTAAAGGTGAAAATGGTGATATAAATGGTTTTCTATTACATTCGTATTTTGACAATGCATGTGTAATAGAACTGATTGCTGTGTCCAAAACAGTCACTAATAGTGGTATTGGTACAAGCTTATTCAAAGCGGTGGAATATTCAGCGAATCACAAAGGCTTTAACATTATTAAAGTGGGTACTCAAGTGCGCAATTCCGAAGCTATTAATTTCTATTATAAAGTTGGTTGCAAACTGGTAGGGTGTCATCAAGTTTATCACTTGTGGAATATGTAATGCGGAATTATCTCAACCGGAGGACTTAAATGAAAAAAATTCTTATTGTGTCAACTGTAAGTAGACAGTTTTATCTGTTTGAACAAGGTAATATAGAAGTGTTAAAGTCATTAGGATATGAGGTGCATACAGCTGCTAATTTTAATGATGCTAATGAGAGGTTAAATTCGTTAGATATTATTAGACATCATATTGTTATAGAACGATCACCCTTCTCTAAAAAGAATATCAAAGCTTACAGACAACTTAAAAAGTTAATGAAATCAGAGAATTATGATGCGGTACATTGTCACTCCCCAGTGGGAGGAGTTCTTGCAAGATTAGCAACGAAAGCAGTAGGTATTTCGCCTGTTATATATACTGCTCATGGATTTCATTTTTTTAAAGGAGCACCACTACTGAATTGGTTAGTATATTATCCAGTTGAATTGGTCTTATCCAAATTAACGGATGTCTTGATAACCATTAACGAGGAGGATTACAGAGTAGCACAGAGATTTAAAGCAAAGAATGTTATTTACATTCCCGGTATTGGTATAGATACGAATAAATTTAACCAAGTTTTAATAGATAGAGGTAAGAAGCGAGAAGAATTAGGAATATCAAACGATACAGTAGTTCTACTGTCTATTGGTGAAATGATAAAAAGGAAAAATCACGAAACCGCTCTTAGAGCTCTTTCTAAGATTAATGGTCAAAACTTCTTGTATCTTATTTGTGGAACAGGTAAATTGGAAGGATATTTAAGAAACTTAGCTAACAATTTGGGGATTGAAGATAAGGTGAGATTTCTAGGATTTAGAAATGACATATCTGAAATATGTATTGACTCCGACATATTTCTATTTCCGTCGTATCAAGAAGGTCTTCCCGTCTCGGTAATGGAAGCAATGTCTGCACAACTACCGATAGTATGTTCGGCAATAAGAGGTAATATAGATCTTGTGGAAAATGGGAAAGGTGGGTATGTGCTACAGCCGGATGATGTTGATGGATTTTCGGTGAGATTACAAGAATTAATGAGCAATGCACAAATGCGTAAACGTATGGGCAGAAGCAATGCGGAAGTGGTAAAAAAGTTTGACACGACTGTAGTAAAAGAAAAGATGAGCAAGCTATATGCGGAATTATAAGTAAACAGAGTATTCACTGTTTACTATAACCGCGAAAAAGGTGCAATTAGTAGTTAGGGTTGATATTACATTGAAAGAGAGAATATTATGAAGGTAATATTTTTACGTTCCAATTCTGTCGACCCCGATTCACGGGTTGAAAAAGAAGTTAATAGTCTTATAAAAGCAGGATATAACGTAGAAATTGTTGCTTGGGATAGAGATACTAAATACAACGTTATAGAATCTTATTTACACTTAGAAGCAAATAGAGTTAAAGTACATAGATTCGGAATTCCTGCAACATTTGGTGGTGGCATTCGAAAGAATCTAAGACCGTTAATTTTATTTCAAATTAAATTATATTATTGGCTATACAAAAATAGAAATAACTACGATATTATTCATGCATGTGACTTTGACACAGCATATACTGCCTTTAAGATAGCAAAAAGATTTGATAAAAAATTCGTTTATGACATATTTGACTATTATGTTGATGCGTTTGGCGTACCTAAATATCTAAAAAAGCTTATCATAAGTAGAGATCACAAAATCATTAATTCCGCAGATGGAGTAATTATTTGTAGTGAAAAGAGAATTGAACAAATAAAAGGAACATCTCCTAAAGTTTTGGAAGTAATACATAACACACCGGCAAACATAATAAAAAATTTGGAGAAACTTAATTTAAATAAAACAAAGATAAAGATAGTTTATGTTGGAGTGTTAGGAAGTGGAAGATTTACAAAAGAGATTGCAGAAATAGTAAAAGATAATTTAAAGTATGAATTTCATATAGGTGGCTTTGGGCAGTATGACCAATATTTTGAAGAAATGTCTACTAAATATAGCAATATTATATATTACGGAAAGCTTTCCTATAAAGAAACACTCCAACTCGAAAATAGTTGTGATATCATGATGGCGATATATGATCCTAGTGTCCCTAATCATTATTATGCTGCCCCTAACAAGTTTTATGAAGCACTAATGCTGGGCAAACCTATAGTAATGGTGGCAAACACAGGAATGGATGAAGTTATTTCTGCAAATAATATTGGTGAGGTAATCAATTACGATCCTCAATCTTTAAAAAAGGCTATTGAACATATAGTACAACAAAAATCAGAGTGGAATGAAATATCGTGCAGAATGAAGAGTCTTTATGAGCGAGATTATAGTTGGCGTGAAATGGAAAAAAGACTAATAAGTTTTTATAAGCAGTTAATTTCAATACGCGACTGTAAATAATTAAACAGTATAATAGTTAGGATTTGTTGCGGATGGAAACCATGATGGATAAGAAACCAATAAATATATCAAATTCAACTGGGAGAAAAATTATAGCGGTAATACTTGCGTGTTTACCTGTTTTCGCTCCTTACGCACTTTTTGGTTTTGTGCCATTAAACATTTGGGTAATCGTATTAGGGTTTTTTGTAATGATAATATCAAGAAAAAAGGTAAACTTTAAAACCTCCCTACCTATTATTGTATTATGGGGCATACATGTGCTTCTATCTTTTCTGTCTGCTCAATTTGCAATATATAATGCTTCGTTACTTAATTCTATTTTAGTAACTAGTTTTACATTAGTTGGTATTATATACATGTGGTCCAATTGTGACTTTGAAACATTTACGAAGTTTGCAAATTTCCTAGGCATAACTAGTTGTATTTTGCTGTTTATTCAAGCAATATTTATTGCACGTGGCTCTGAACCTCCAAGTGGTAGACTATTTTCAATGGATTTACTGGATTATGCGGGGTTTGTATCTACAACATGGGGGTTCAGGTTAAATTCATTATTTTCTGAACCATCATACTTTGCGATATATATTTTACCGCTACTTGCTTTAAGTATGAGTAAAAAAAAATATAAACTATCCCTGTTGTATATTATTTCGTTAGTTTTAAGTTCTTCGACCTTAGGTATTGTGGGGGCGGCGGTAGTAATAGTTTATTACCTATTAATCGAAGAGAAAAATATTAAATTATTTATTTCAATATTGTGTTTGACGTTGATTTTGCATTGGGTGTTTTATAACACCATTCCATATTATAATATGTCAGTTAATAGAAGTTTTGAAAAAATATCTATGATTAAAGAAGGCCATAGTGATAATAGATTATATGGACAAGCATATCTTTATAATCATTTGCCTGTTATAAAACAAATTGTAGGAGTAGGTGTAAATCAGCTACAGAATTATTTTAGTAATAGATTTCCAAATATCGCTAATTATAGTAACTCGTTTATTATAACTTTGATAAATACAGGTCTAATAGGATTGATCGCATACGTATTGTTTATTATTAAAACTATCACCTTTGCACCAAAAAGAAAAAGGCTAGTTTATGCTATTATTTTTTTACTTGTAGCAGCAACTGACTATTTTATATATAATCATAATTTTTTTTATTTATTAGCTTTCATTTATTTGCAAGAAGAAACGAGGATATAAATGAAAATATTATTTATTACGCTACGAGCATTAGAAATCAACTCCTCAGTCAGCACAAGTAATATCGGATTGTTAAATGGGTTAATTCAAGAAGGATGCGAGATTGATTTATTAATGCCCGAGGTTAACCCCAATTTGATACAATATGAACCGGTTCAAGGTATTTATGATAAGGTAAATGTTATTCGTTTTCAAAGCAATTTGATTTATGAGAAATTGGTTATTGGAAAACAAAACAAACTAAAAAAATTACTTGTAGGTTATTTGAGGAAAATTTTTTATAAGGTGAGCCTATATGATAATACAATACAACTAGTAAATATGGCAGACGGAATTATTTTAGATGGAAAGAAATATGACTTGGTTATATCTACATCTGATCCTAAAACATCTCATATGTTTGCGGATAAATTAATAAAAAAGGGTCTTAATTATGACATTTGGTTACAACATTGGGGTGACCCGTTAAGTATTGATATCACAAAAGAAAATATCTATCCGCATTCATATATAAAATTAAAGGAACGGCAAATTTTATCAAATGCAGATTTAATTGTTTATGTTTCACCCATAACAGAAAGGTTACAAAAAAAAGGATTTCCTAAATATAAAGATAAAATGAAATTTATGCCGTTACCTTATGAACATGAGAAAATATATCGAAATGTCCGTAGAGAAATAATTACAATTGGATATTTCGGAGATTATAATTCTAAAGTTAGAGATATCATTCCTTTGTATAATTTTTGTTCTGAAAATCCTAACGTTAAACTAATAGTAGCAGGGAGCACAGATATATCCTTAAAAGAGAAAGATAATATAACAGTATTACCCAGAATTACACAGAAACAGATTAATGAATTAGAGGCTCAGTGTGATATACTTGCTTGTATTTGTAATAGATCTGGTACGCAGATACCAGGAAAGATATATTACTATGCCGCCACAAATAAACCGATATTGACCATCCTTGACGGTGAATACAAAGATGAAATAAGAGATTATTTATCAACTTACAATCGATTTAAACTGTGCGATAATAATATAGAAAGTATTAGCGAAAAGGTTATAGAATTGTCTGAAACAAATAACACACATATGCCGTGCGTTGATTTATCACCTAGAAAAATTGCCTCCGAGTTGTTAAATTTAGTTCGAGAAAAAATTCGGGAGAGAAAGAATGGCCAAAGTAACAGTAGCGGTACCAATATATAATGCAGAAAAGTACTTAGAGAATTGCATAAAAAGTGTTATTAATCAATCATTTAAGGACATACAGATCTTATTAATTAATGATGGGTCCAGTGACCAAAGTGGAGAAATTTGTGATAGATATCAACTAAAAGACCCTAGGATTAAGGTATATCATAATAGTAACCAGGGAGTATCGAATACAAGAAATTTTGCAATTAACAAATCCGATGGGAAGTATATATGTTTTGTTGATGCAGATGATGAAATAGATACTTACATGGTTCAGACCTTACACGAGTATATAGAGAATGAAGATGCTGATATGGTGATCTGCGGTCATAAGAGTGTATATCTGGAACACAAGAATAAACAAATTGTAAAACACAATCCTCCAGAATTTAATGGGTCTATTATAGAATTTTTGGAGAGAATCGAAGAATTTCTTAATACTGAATCTGTGCAAGGACCTTGTGGTAAAATATTCAAAACGGAACTAATTAAAAAAAATAAAATTCAATTTCCTAAGAAATTAAGTTTTGGAGAAGACACAATTTTTGTTTATAGTTATTTATCATGTAGTAAAAAAATCGTTTCAATTGAAAAATGTTTTTATTCTTATATGAAGAGAAACAACAACTCCCTTTCAGCATCTATTACACAAGATAAGGTCAAAATTTTTATTAATTTATATGATGATCTTCAAAAATTACTAAACAAATTTAATATTTACGAAAAACAAAACTTAATAGAAAAGAAAATCTGTCTGGCTGCCGTAAGTTGTATAGACGAGATATATCAGACAAATAGAAAATTATCTGCTAAAAAAAGGATCGAGTTTATATCTAACATTTTTTCGAATGAACGAGTAATAGAATGTTTTTTTAAGCAAACTCATACAAGTAAACGATATAAATTAATCGGTATTTTGGTACAAAAAAGATTATTCAGACTATTGGAATTATTATTTAGGCTTAAGACATTAATAAAAACTTTTAGGGGGATCTCTCTATTCCAACGGGAATTTAGAGCATTTTAATTAAAATGGAAAAACAAAAAATATTATTGTTTGGTTATTGGGAGAATAATTTAGGAGACGATCTTTTCCTGAAAATATTTAGTGATCGTTATCCCGACAAGCAACTATTTATACTGACAAAAAAGAAATACAAAAGTGTTTATTCATCAAGCAACATAAAGGCTGTAGCGTACGATAGTTTTTTTTATAGGGTTGCTAATAAAATTATTAAATTGTTCAATCTTCCTGATATGTTTTATACTTTTTTTGCAAAAAAGGTTGATTCAGCTGTTTGTTTGGGTGGCTCCTTATTCATGGAGAAGGGTCAATGGGTCCAGCAGATTGATAATTTAAATTACGTTGTTAAACATTGCGAAAAGACTTTTGTAATAGGAAGTAATTTTGGGCCTTATTACTCCAAAAGGTTTTTTGATTTGTATCATGAAATGTTTTCAAAAATGAAGGGCATTTGTTTTAGGGAAAAAACATCTTACAATCTTTTTTCCAACCTAACAAATGTACGATTTGCTCCAGACGTTGTTTTAAATTTGAAATATCAAAAAGCAACGCAGTTGAGAAAGAAATTAGGAAATTATTACATAATATCCGTAATAAATCTAGAAATCAGAGATGAACTACGCCCTTTAAAAAAATCATATGAGAGAAAAATTGCAGAAATTGCTTCTAATATCATAGATCATGGATCAAAAGTTATCCTTATGTCTTTTTGTAATGAAGAAGGCGATTTGTTGACTGCAAATACAATACGTTCATTATTAAAAAATAAAGTAGAAAACATAGATGTTTATTCACACAAAGACACAGGAGAGTCACTAGACATCATAGCTAATTCAAAGGGAATAGTGGCAACTCGACTACACGCAATGATACTTGCATGGGTTTTCAACAAACCAGTTTTCCCTATAGCATATAGTGAAAAGATGACAAATATAATAAAAGACTATTCGTTTGACAATGAGTACACCAAGATAAATGTAATTGATAAATTAAATGCTGAAGATGTTTATAGGTTTTTACAAAAAAAACCAAACATTCCTTCGTATATTTATGATAACGCTGAAATGCATTTTTCAGATGTAGATTATTTAAGCGAAAAGCCAACTCTTTTGAATTAAGCAAAAGAATTTGTTAGAACTATAACAAGGTATGTTGATAAACTCTTTATAAAATGCACCAACACATTATGTCATCAGATGGAAAAAGGAAGATAGAATAAACGTAGCACAGAGGCTGCAACAAGAGTTGTGATTAAGGTATTTTAGTTCTATTTTTAACCCTTTTTATTCAGCTATCGACAAGTTCGTGTCAGCTTTTCTGTACAACACCCATTTTTCTACAATTTTGTCATCACATGTTACGTTCTTCTCATAGCTGAGGCTATTGATAGCCTAGTTTAGTATGATAACGGTGGGTGCCTTTAAAAACAAGAACGACTTAGTAATAGAGATAGTAAAATTATTCCTGATAATTACGCTGAACAGAGATTTATGTCCTAATGCACAGCTGGGCTGAGAGATGAATTCGACCCGGACAATACACTGTTCCGTCAGCTATGAACGTAATCAACCTGGATGCCCTTATTTTCTGGAACAGAACCATTTTTGTGGTCTAGTTTCACTAGGCAGGGACCGGTGCCCCCCATTTAATAAGATGCTAAAACTCTACAACATTGATATCTGAACAATTGATCGGTTTCACTTTCGAAGGAGATGGACAATAAGGAATAGCCCTAGTTTCATTTTACATAATGATTAATGAAACAATTAATGCTACGTTAAAAGTTTGAAATATCTTTGAAAGTAGGAAATGTTTTTGACACTAAATCAAGTTAAGGCTGGGGCCATTTTATCATATATATCAATTTTAATAACAATTATTATATCGCTTCTATATACTCCTGTTATGCTCAGATTTTTAGGACAATCAGAGTTTGGGCTGTATTCACTAATTGGTACAATTGTCAGCTATCTTAGTATTCTGGATATGGGACTAGGGAGTGCAATCGTACGTTATACTGCTCGTAACCGAGCGCTTGGGGATAAACATGCTGAGTCAAAATTAACTGGGATGTTCTTGATTCTTTATAGCTTTATTGGATTAATAACTGTGATCCTCGGTGCCCTTTTGTATTTTAATATTGAATATATGTTCGGAAACAGTTTGACATTTTCTGAAATACACAAAGCGAAAATTATGATGATCCTTTTAATCTTTAATTTTGCAGTGTCTTTTCCATTAGGTGTGTTTGGCTCAATAATACAGGCTTATGAAAGGTTTATTTTTATTAGGCTGATTACCATTATACGTGCGATAATAAATCCATGTATCATGATTCCTTTATTGTTCTTAGGATATGGTTCAGTGACTATGGTAGTTGTAAATACTGTGTTAAATATTGCATGTTTAATCATAAATGTTATTTATTGTTATAAAGTTTTAAGGATAAATATTCATTTTGCTAGAATTGATGTTGGGCTATTAAAGGAAATAGCCGGATATTCTTTTTTTATTTTTTTGAATGTTATTGTGGATAAGATATATTGGAGTTCAGATCAATTCATTCTGGGGATTGTGTCGGGAACAACGATGGTTGCTGTTTATGCTGTAGCCATGCAATTTATTTTTATGTATCTGAACCTTTCAACTTCTATTAGTGGACTGCTTTTGCCTAGAATTTCGATGATGGCAGCTAACAACGCTAGTAATGAGGAATTTTCACAAATGATGATTAAGTTCGGAAGAGTGCAATATATCATCCTTGCGTATATTATAAGTGGATTCATCATATTCGGAAAGCAGTTTATAAGACACTGGGCTGGTTCAGAATACATTGATGCTTTTTATATAGTATTGATAATAATGATACCCTTGACTATTCCGTTGATTCAAACCATCGCATTGACAGTGCTGCAGGCAAAAAATTTACATGGATTTAGATCAGTTGTTTACTCTTGTATTGCAGTAGTAAATATTATTATTAGTATACCTTTGGCGAAAACATGGGGTGGGTTTGGGAGTGCTTTGGCTACTGCTGTGTCGCTATTAATAGGAAACGTGATAATCATGAACATCTATTACAAGCGTAAAATTGGACTTAATATACCACTTTTTTGGAAAAACATCGCATTATTATCTGTGCCAGTGATAGCAGCTTTACTGTGTGGGTTCGGCATCGGTCACTTTATTGTTGGTAATGATTTCTTACTTCTGGCTTTTAAGATGATTTTATTCTCCATTTTGTATTTTTGCTTTATATGGATTATAGGAATGAATAGATATGAAAAAAATCTATTTTATTCACTAGTGAACAGAATTTTAAGTAAAAAGAAAACTTCTAAATAATTGTTGGTGTTTGATAGAATCTGACCACTTTTACTTGTATATTTAGCTGTTTTTATTCTTGTTCGTTGCGGGGCTGTTATAGCTCCATATTGAAACAGAGTTTTTTATTCTCTATTCTTTTTCAGCTTGTTCAGATGCCCAGTGCTACTAACAATAATATGTAGTTTCACATTGTTTCTAAATTAGGGAATATGTAGTTAGGTTTATAAGACGAAAAAGCAGTCTCAAATTTAACTATTTGGTAGGTAGAGTTTGACCTTTTGACATGGGCATCATGGAGGCCTTCCAGACAAACTCCAGCACTTCGCATTGTGCACTCACCTACGTCCGAGCCAGTCCTTAAGCATTTTTTCTTAAAAAATACCTTACTGCCCTCAAATGGTCAATTTAATATCTAAAGAAAGGTGTGTTGGTTTTTCTTCAAACTATAATTTACCATGACGACAGGCAGGGGAGAAAAAAATAACTTTTTTCCCAAGTTTTTTGTGCCGGTCTCTGGTCAATACCATTCTAGTATATATTCTTGGTTGTTTAACGTGATAGACATGAAGTTTATAGTGTATGCAAATAATCCCATACCCCATATTAGTTAATAAATAACCCTGCTGAAACTACTCATACTTATCTCTTCTTTTTTCAAAACTTTTTTTATCAGTGACGGATACTCCTTCCTCGCCATTTCACCATTCCTTCCTAGTCTGCTCAATAGTCAGCAGGTTGCTCTTTTGGAAGATGAGGTAGATCCAGACTCATTCGGTCGCTATATTCACTATACTCCAGCGCATAGAAAACGTAAGCCTGTCACTGTGCGATTTTTCTTGTTTCACTTTGTTACATCAAGGACAGTAAAGGCCTGCCACAACGACAGGTCTTTAGGTATAGGGATATCACACAGTTATTTTTAGCATAGTTTCATAGCAACAAAAGAACCGTGCCTGTGTTTCTGCTACAGTCCCATTCTTTTACTTCTCCACATAAGGTCACGACAACTATTTCTTTTTTTTACGATACGCCTATTATCTAGATCAACCACAAACAAAAAGGATCTTTAGCCATTTCAACGGTCATGTCTGCTAGCTGTTCGGCGGATGGTAGGAAATAGAACTATTTTATGGATGGGATTGACCATAACCGGACACATATGTACATCGCCAAGCAGCGTTTTGGCTGTTTGCATGGCTCCTCTTAAATCAAAACCGATGGCTCTTATACTGTCAGCGAGGATTTCTAAAGGGGGCTTGTCAACAAAGAATGTTTTTTCTGTTTCCTTGATTTGCGTGCACAGTTTTGCATTGCGGCCGTAATGGCCTGTTATATACATGAAATACTGGTTGATGATGTAGTGTGGTTCAATGAACAAGTGGTTTGACTCTTTTTGAATGAAGCATGAAGCATGTGAAGCATGAAGCATGAAGCATGTGAAGCATGAAGCATGTGAAGCATGTGTGAAGCATGTGAAGCATGGGGACGGTTCTCATGCTTCCAATATAATTAGCGCAATAAGTTAAAACAAGTTGATGAAAAATTTTGTGAAGTAGTATATGATAGATTTGCATAAGGATAAACCTCAAATTTTAGCAAAAGGAACACCCGGTGTTGTCTTAAACCAAGAATGTTCCTCCTTTATTTTCAACCATTGAAGATGCTTGTCCTCATTTCTTTATTTACACTCCATCTGCTTAATAACAATTCCCATTAAAATTCAAACGACTGAATTCCCTATTAAAAACGTAATCAAGAATTGTAAATATTCCGTCTGAAATAAGCGCGAACATGAATAAATGCTTATCTGTTCCTAGTGCATTTTCAAAGCCAAGTTGTTCGTTAACGATGAAATTCTTTAAAAGTTTATTGCTATATCCCCTTGCCCCCCAGAAAAAGGCTACATCAACTCCAAATAAACCTTCGACTTCTACTGCATCTGAATATGTACGGGGTCACTGTGTGTACTCTTCTTATTTTCCCATCAGAAATATTTCCATTATCAACAAATCGTAGCAGAAAAACAACTTCTTCATATTGGAGGAATGGAAACATGTCCGCAAAAGTAACGAGTATTGGATTAAAAGGCTTGGAAGGATACCGTGTCGAAGTGGAAGTGCAGGTGAAGGAGGGAATAGATTCAATTGTGATTGTGGGACTGCCGGATGCGTCGGTAAAAGAATCTAAGGAACGGGTTTCGGCAGCATTGCATAGTTTGGGTTTCCCATTAGTGGATAAGAAAGTGATCATCAATCTTTCCCCGACAGAACAAAAGAAAAATGGTCCATTATTTGATCTAGCTATTGCCCTCGGAGTATTAAAAAGCGGGGACTTCCTAAAAGATAATATCCCAAAAGATGCTGGTTTTATCGGGGCTTTATCATTAGATGGAACCGTCCTTCCCGTTGAAGGAATGATCGCTGCCATCCTAGCAGCCAAAAGACTGAAGTTGAAAAAAATCTTTTTGCCATTCGATCCAACCATCCCTAAAGTCGATATCACCGATTTGGAACTAGTGTACATTGAGACACTGGAAGATGTGTTGCATCTTCTGGCTGGTCGTCAACTGCTTCCGTTGGTGCAACAAGTGGAGATGATAGAGGAGCATAAGGTGGTAGAAAGGGACTTCAATCAAATCATTGGGCACGAATTTGCTAAAAGGGCCCTTGAAATTGCAGCTAGTGGTGAGCACTATGTTTTGATGGATGGTCCACCAGGGTGTGGAAAAAGTCTTTTAGCTGAAACCTTCCCGTCGATTCTCCCCTCTTTATCAAAAGAAGCTCAGCTTGAAAAAATAAGCCTGTATCAATTAGCAGGTGCCCCATACAACTCACTTTCCCTTCCTCCTTACCGTCACCCGCATCATTCTGCTTCAGCCATATCGATAATAGGCGGGGGGACCAACCCGAAACCCGGTGAAGTTTCGTTAGCCCACCGAGGCGTCCTTTTCCTTGATGAATTAGGCGAATTCTCGAAGAAGACATTAGATATGCTGAGGCAGCCGTTAGAAAACGAAAAAGTAACAATCAGCCGTGTCCACTCCACCGTGACTTACCCCGCAAAATTTATTTTTATCGCTGCGATGAACCCATGCCCATGTGGATATTTAGGCTCGGACCGCCAATATTGCACATGTTCTGATAACCAGATCAAAAGCTACAAAACTCGAGTATCAGGGCCAATTTTAGACAGGATCGATATCTTATTGTCGTTAAAAGCGGTCAATCTTAAGGGACATGAATTCAGAGGGATTGAATCCTCTGAACAAATCAGAAAACGGGTAAAAGCTACCAGGGAAGTGCAATATGAACGTTATGGAAAGGAAATTTGCAATGGAAGTGCCCCTTTTGAACAGTTGATTGCAGGAAGCCCCCTCACAACTAACCAAAAACAGCATTTTCAAAGTCTATCAATCAAGCATGGACTCAGCAATCGTGTGCAAATAAAAATCATCCGCTTAGCAAGGACCATCGCCGACTTAAAGGGAGAAAAATCAATATCAGATGAAGCGCTAGGGGAGGCAATGAAATTAAGGAAGATGGACCAAAATCTATTACATCCCCGTCCCCAGTTATTGATAGGGGAGAATGAATACATGAATATTTGATAATCACGTTTGTAAATACAGTCTTCATGACTAGAGTTTGATTTTGCGGTGGAATGATTAAATGCTTGGTTGGAAGTATCAGTGAAACAGAGGAATAGATATAGACACTGCGAGTGCACTCTCCTTCTTTCGGTTTAAAAAATTGAAGTTTAAGATGAATCTAGGTAGTGGTGATGAAAATGCCTCGTAAAGCCAGGGCAAAAAGTCGAAGTGGAATATACCACATCATGTTGAGAGGTGCCAATAGGCAGGAAATATTCCACGACGATGAGGACAGCATAAAAATTCTTGATATCATCAAAAAATATAAAATGAAATCAGGAATGAGCGTTTACGCATGGTGCCTGATGAGTAACCATGTCCATCTCCTTTTGAGAGAAGGCGGTGAAGAATTAGCTATAACAATGAAACGTATAGGAGTGAGTTATGCTTCCTACTATAACTGGAAGTATCGAACATCAGGTCATCTTTTTCAGGATCGATTCAAGAGTGAAAATGTTGAAGATGATCAGTATTTTCTTACAGTCGTAAGATATATCCACCAGAATCCAGTGAAAGCAGGAATAAGTGAGCGGGTGGATGAGTGGCGGTGGAGCAGCTGTGCCGCATATTACGATAAAAAATATTATCCGGAGGAACTGCTTGATCGAGATAAGGTTTTCAAGATGTTTTGTGCCGATAGAAACATTGCCAAAGAAAGATTCAAAGAATTTAACGAAAGATATAATAATGATGAATGTCTGGAGGACAAAGTGTATAAGAGAAGAAGACTGCCAGACGAAGAAGCAAGGCTGGAAATCAAGAAGCTGCTAGGCGTGTTGGAAATCGCACAAGTAAAGAGTTTGCCAAAGCTGGAAAGAGTTGCAGTGTTGAAAAGAATAAAAACAATCGAAGGGCTAACACAACGACAGGCAGCAAGGATTTTAGGCATTTCGGCCAGTTTGGTTTTTAAAGCGTAGGGGTGGGAAGCAAGAGAACCGTCCCTTTGCTTTCCTGGAATTCAGAAACACGGGAACAGATTTTGTTTATTTTAAATGTAACGACAAAAGAAGTGGTTGTGAATACGGGAGTGAAAGGAACAAATCTTGTTGATAGCTCGCAAATAAATCAAAGTATTTCTTTAGCACCCTATCAATTTGTCTGGATAAAAGGGTAACAGGTACATGTTTTCAAATACAAAATCCGGCGCCATTAACGGCACCGGATTTTTAATTTGCGCGTGCCCAGCAAGCCGTTAATTGCTAGTTGGTGAAAGTCCAACCCGAGTAAGTGTCA
>NZ_PGVC01000022.1:0-81722 GCF_002860225.1 Bacillus sp. V33-4 | reverse complement strand
GTGGAACACCCTGAAACCCGAGGACAAGAAGACAATATCTAATTCCTGTTTTCTACTCTACACTCGTTTTGGAAATTGTCTTAGAAAATAGGAATAGAAAAGCTCGACATCGGCGTGTTAAAATATTCTTCATAATAATGCATGGCAATGTGAGAGGAGTTACTGATGAATAATACAGCAATCCAATCCGTCACATACGAAAACGGAAAATTATATATATTGGACCAAACAAAGCTTCCCACCATCATCGATTTTTTAGAAATAACCGCTATCGAGGACACCTGGAATGCCATCAAGCAATTAAAGGTGCGCGGTGCCCCGGCGATTGGCATCGCAGCTGCATACGGCTTGCTTCTCGGGCTCAAAGAAGCTCCTGAAGACAGTTTTTCTTCCTTTTACACCGTTTTTAAAGAAAAATCAGATTACCTGGCTGGCTCACGACCGACTGCGGTCAATCTATTTTGGGCGTTACGACGGATGAATGAACGGGCACAGAGTGAAAGCAGCAAGCCTGTCACGTTGATCAAAGCGGCGCTCGAGGACGAAGCGCACAAAATTCGTGAAGAAGATGAACAGGTTTGCCGGAGTATCGGTGAACATGCCATAACCCTTTTGGAAGATGGAATGGGAATCCTGACTCATTGCAATGCCGGTGGAATTGCCACAGCAAAATATGGGACAGCGCTTGCGCCGCTTTATCTCGCCAAAGAACGTGGCTGGGACATGAAGGTTTTTGCGGATGAAACACGCCCTCTTCTGCAGGGAGCGAGATTAACAGCATGGGAATTGATGCAAGCCGGCATCGATGTTACCTTAATTGCTGACAATATGGCCGCCATCGTCATGCAAAAAGGCTGGATCCAAGCAGTAATCGTTGGATGTGACCGTGTCGCTGCAAACGGGGATGCAGCTAATAAAATTGGAACCTATGGTGTCGCGTTGCTGGCCAAAGCCCATAATATTCCCTTTTATGTTGCTGCTCCGATTTCAACAATCGATCTTGCTACTAAAACAGGAGCCGAAATTCCAATTGAAGAAAGGGATGCGGCGGAAATTACTGCTGGGCTTGGCAAACAAACAGCGCCGGAAGGTGTTAAAGTATATAATCCCGCTTTTGACGTAACGCCACATCATTTAATTACGGCGATCATTACCGAAAAAGGGATTTTAAGAGGAAACTTTAAGGAACAACTTCCTAAATTATTTCAATCATCATTAACAAGTTCAAGCTGACCTGAATTGGCCAGCTTCTTTAACGAGTGTTTCGAGAATCGTCACATTTCTGGTTGTTTTTTGACCGTTGGCCACCTTATTTTTTCGCATTTTCTAGGGTAAAATACTTATTAATAGAGGATGACAAAATGGGAAAAGAGGGACAGCATGGTCAAAAAAGTAATCGCTGTGGTAATATTGACTGCTTTACTAACCGTGGCGATCGTTCAGGCGATGGAGAAGGAAGAACAGCCAGACAATCTGCCGGGACTGAAAATGGGTGTAAAAGCTCCCGATTTCGAATTAACTGCGTTGACAGGGGAAAAAGTACAGCTCTCTGATTATAAAGGAAAGAAAGTAATGCTCAATTTTTGGGCGACTTGGTGTCCCCCTTGTAAAGCAGAAATGCCTGCCATGGAACAGTTTTATCGCGACATGAAGGATGAAGTCGCTGTTCTGGCGGTGAACATCGACCCAAAAAATGATGTGAAGGGATTTGCTGAAGAAAAAGGAGTTACTTTTACGATTCTTCTTGATGATCAAGAAGAGGTTAGCAAAATTTATCAAATCATATCAATCCCAACGACCTACTATATAGATGAGGCTGGAATTGTCCAAAGTAAACATATTGGCGCGATGACACAAGAACAAATGAACCAGTTCATCAATGAATAACCCGGTCTCAGTGGCACCCAAACATAGGGTGTCTTTTATTATGGCAAATAAGATGTAAGACGATATTTAATTTTCAAAAAGTTGTAATAATTGAAAGCGTTTTTGGGCATAATTACTGTTACTATAATATTAAAGGAGAGTGAAAAGTGATGAGAAAGCCTCGTAAACGTTCTTTTTCCGAGCTTGTTTCGGAAAATAAGCGCCAGCTCCTAAATGACCGTGATGCGATCGAGAAAATAGAAGCCCGCCTTGAACAAAAAAGACTCGATAAGGCAGAGTAGTCCAGCTCTATTTTCCAGTCATGGTTCCTTCTTCTCATGGTAATAATGAAAGAAGGAGGATGATTACATGAGCAAGAACATACATGGAAAAAACCGGCAACAATTCGTCCCAAACCATTTAGGTACTCAACCGCGGGGATTTGGGGGAAATAAAGGGAAACAGATGCAGGACCGCTCTGGTCAGCACCCTCAAGTTATCCAGACAAAAGGGGAATAAATAAAACCCATTATCAGGATTGTCTCGCAATGGCTTGGGTTTTAATACTGACCGCCCAAACCTCCGCCCCAATCAGGGTGGAGGTTTTCTTTTTTCATCAATGTTTCGATCGCAACAAAACAACTCCGATAATAAGAATTCCCCTCTTTTTCCCTTAATTTTTCTCTCGAATTCGTTACAAACTATTTGTGTAGCATCTTAATCCAAAGGAGGAAAACACAATGGCTGACATTAGACCCAAACCGGATGATCGCAGTGATAATGTCGAGAAACTGCAAGAAATGATAGTCAATACGATTGAAAATATGGAAGAGGCTGAAGCGACACTTGACTTTGCCGGACCAGAAGCGCGTGCCCAAGTTGAAGCGAAGAACGAACGCCGCCGTGAAAGCCTGGATGGTTTGCGCCAAGAAGTAAGGGATGAGGCACAGGCGCAGCAAAACCAATAGAAAACTTAAGGAATGATTAAAGGAGGATCTGTTCCAGCGGGGACAGGTCTTTCCCGTTTAAAGCCTGTTATAAAAGGCGGTTCTTTTTTAGCTGCTCATTAAATTATGGTAAGATAGAGAAAATGATCATACAGAATGAGATGGTATTGTGAAACAGCACAAACAGCTAAATCACCAAGATAAAATCACTAACTGGGAACTAGAGCTAAAAGAAACGGGTTGTATTTCGAATGAGGGCGAATTGTTAAAAACAATTTCGCATTTAAATGATGATAAGGACCAGGCAGAATTGTCGGTTTTATATACATTGGCAGCACTATCAAGAAGCCGAAAAAGCCATCAGGATTCACTTGTTTTGGCATGGATGGAAAAAGCCGCTCAGTTTCATCCCTCCAATGAACGGGCAACCTCGTATCTTGCCCAGTTTGAATGGAAAAAGAACCGGGACCTCTTGAGCCGCCTTGTTTTTCCAACGATTAGAGAAACCGATAACCGGACGACAAAACAGAAAATTGCCGACCAATATATTGCTATTTGCCGAGTCTTTTTGGAAGAGGCAGAGGAACAGTTGCAGCAGCTCGAAAAATGGCAAAAAGCTTTAATCGATCTCAACCAGACGGCTATTGAAGCGGTATACGCGAACTTAATAAAAATTTTGCAAGATGTGATTGACTATACATCCCGCTTGTTAAAGGCGGCCGAAGAATATGAGGCTTCGATAAGTGGTGTTTTTTATACATCGACCCGTGTGGAGGATTTGAAAACGAGTCTTGAAGAGATTGAGCGATTAAAACTGGAATGGCTTAGCCTGTTTACGGAAGAAGCAACAAACAGCAAAAACATAAGCTCCCTAGAAGAACTAAATGAGATGATTGGTTTAGAATCGGTTAAGGAAAGAGTGAACAACCTCTACCGGTTTCTAAAGTACCAAAAAGAACGCAAAGCGCTTGGATTCCAAACAAAGGATGCGTTGAACCTTAATATTGTCTTAACGGGAAATCCGGGTACGGGAAAAACAACATTAGCGCGTCTATTCGCAAAAATTTTCCATGAGCTTGGCGTTCTGCCCGGAGAGGAAGTCATTGAAGCAGACCGATCCCAGCTGATCGGTGCCTATGTGGGCCAGACTGAAGAAAACGTCAGAGCGATCGTCGAAAGGGCAGTTGGCGGAGTTTTATTTATTGATGAAGCCTATAGCTTAAAGCGGGACTCACAATCGGGGAGCGATTATGGCCAAACAGCGATCGACACTCTTGTCTCACTTATGACCGGCAGCGAGTATGAGGGCAGATTTGCGGTCATTTTGGCAGGCTACCCTGAAGAAATGAGACATTTCCTCGATACCAATCCTGGTTTGAGAAGCCGTTTTCCAAGTTCCAATCATATTCACCTGGAGGATTACAACGAAACTGAATTGGTTGAGATAGCCGAAAAGCTTGCTTATGAAAATGATTTTATCTTAACAGAAGATGCGAAGAGAGCACTCGGCGAACGGATTGACAGGGAGCGCGTTGACGATACGTTTGGAAATGCGAGAACTATCCGCAACCTCGTTCTTGATGCGATTTTTAAAAAAGGGTCTTCAACTGAAAAACGCAACGATTTTCTAATATATACGCTTCTGGAAAAAGAAGACTTCACGGAAAGAGCGAGGGAGCTTGAAGAAAAACCGCTCAAGCGATTGGAACAGCTAACCGGCTTAGCGACAGTCAAGAATGACGTGAAATCATTAATTTCATTTGTTAAAATGCAGCAGCTCCGCAGAGACCATGGCATGCCGGTTGTGACAATCCAGCTCCACGCCGTTTTTACCGGAAATCCGGGCACCGGGAAAACAACTGTGGCGAAAATTTATGCGCGGTTGCTCAAAGAATGCGGAATGTTGAAACGGGGTCATTTAGTCGTAGCAAGCAGGGCAGATTTAGTTGCAGGCTATGTCGGGCAAACGGCTATAAAAACTAAGAAGAAAATCCGGGAGGCTCTCGGGGGAGTGCTGTTTATTGATGAAGCTTATTCATTGCTCGGAAATGGCCATGGTGATTTTGGCAGGGAAGTGATCGATACGCTAGTTGATGAAATGACAAAGCATAATGAAAATCTTGTTGTCATTTTAGCCGGCTATCCGAACGAAATGGAACGGCTGCTTGATAGCAATCCGGGCGTCCGCTCACGGTTTAAGAAATTCTTTCATTTTCCCGATTATTCTACAGAAGAATTACTTGAAATCATTGAAATATATGCCGCGGCCTATCAATATCAAATAACTGAAGAAGGCAGACAGTTTATACGTGCTTCTCTTAAAGATGCCGACACGTTTGGGAATGGCCGATATGCAACCAATCTTGTTGATGAAGCCATTCAATTTCAGGCACTCAGGTTTATGTCGAGTTATGGAGGAGAAATGCTTTTAGACAAAGCGGCTCAGCTGAATGAAGCCGATTTTGCACAAGCAATCAAAAAAGTAAGTGAAGGGGAATAGAACATGCATGTTGCGGTGAAGGAAATTGAAGTTCGCTATGCTGAAACAGATCAAATGGGGGTTGTCTACCATGCGAATTATCTTATTTGGATGGAGCTCGGCCGCACACAGTTGATTGAAGATTTAGGGTTCAACTATGCAAAACTAGAAGGGGAGGGGATTATTTCCCCTGTAATTGATATTCAAGCATCCTATAAAAAGCCGGTTCGATACGGAGAAAAAGCGCTTGTTAAGACGTGGATTGAAGAATATGACGGGTTCAGGGTCACGTATGCCTATGAGATCGCAGATGAATCCGGCAACATAGCAGTTACAGGCTTATCCAAGCATGTTTGTGTAAAAAAAGAATCATTCAGGCCAATTTCTATAAAAAGAAGTTATCCTGACTGGCATGAGGCTTACGAAAAAGCAAAAAAAGTGGAACAAGCTGCAAATTGACATGAGGTGAGATCGTTGGCATTCGGAATAAACAGACAGGAATTGCAGGATTGGAAAAGGAAAATCTCGGCCGGGGAAATAGCTTTTATAACACATTATTGGCTGGATGAACGTTTCCCAGGCTGTAATACTGTTACAAAAGTAGGCTGCAGCAACATTGAAAAATTGGCAGAATGGGGCGCCAAATATGACCTTAAATCAGAGTGGATTCATAATCGGAAAGACTATCCGCATTTTGACTTGATTGGTTCAAGACAGGTTGAAATTTTGAAGACAGAAGGGCTGTTTGAGCATATTTGGTGAAAGATAGAGGACTTCAATGCAGGTTAAAAGGAAAGCAGACGCCACCAGCGTCTGCCTTAATTAGAGTAGTGATATTCAGGTTCTTCCGCTTCTGAATCGTATTCAATGCGGAGATCATGGTCATCAAAATACCATAAGTCTTTTTCCTCTATATAATAGGTGATGCCGTCCTTATTCGTTTTCGCCCCGATATCAAGCGGCTTTTCATTTGAAATGCCTAGGGAAAAACCTTGCTGGACAGTGCTGCATCCGCCATACCTGGCAAAAAATCGCACAAAGTCACCGTCTTTCAAGAGCATTTCTTGTTTATACCATTCAGCTGCATCATCGCTCACAAAGATATTCATGTGGTTCGGCTCCTTCCATTGCTGTATACCTTCATTATAAAATACAACCGGCATTGAAGCGAGTGATCAACGTCACTACATAGTATGGTCAGATGAAAATTCGCGATACGATCAGTTTAATTTACAGACAAATATCCGATAACACTGGTATTTCAAGCTCGAAACGGCGCCAGACGATTTGGTTTTTACGAGAAGATTACGATATCGTAATTAAACCGCTCAGGATCATGAGCAGATTGAGACAGACATGCCAAATGGCAGCCGGAAGCAGGCTCGCTGATCGAATCGTTAATCCGGCGAGAAAAAGGCCACCAATTGCAATTCCAAGGCAAGAAATAAACGAAAAACCATATGCAAGATGGGAAAATCCGAATGCAGCTCCATTGAAGAGAACGGCCCACTTTTCACCGACGATTGCCGCATATCTTGTTAATAATACTCCTCGCTTTTACCATTAACCGTCACTTTGTTGCTTGAATTTTTGGGAAGATGCTATCTAACCAGGCTTGGGCTAATCGTAAGTCCCGATCTCCGTCTAAAACTACATTAGTTTTGAACGAATGGAGAAGGGTAAAGCAATTTAAAATACAAGGGGTGATCCGATGTTGAAGATGACAGAAAAAGCTTATGATGCAATCCATAAAGCTGTCGAGAAAGAGAAAAAATTTCAGGAAGAAGAGCTTTTCGTAAGGCTTGCGATGGGAATCGGCTGAGGAGGTCCCCAATTAAAGCTGTCTCTGGAGGAGCGGCCGTTAGAAGCTGATGAAGTGATTACATTTGAAGAATTAAAGGTCGTTATTCACGAACGGGATGCTGTATATTTTAACAACATCAAGCTTGATTTTGTCGAAGATGTCCTTGGGACAGGGCGTTTTCAATTGCTGAAGATTTGAGACTTTCATGCCTAATCACGCCCGGGCATTGCCTGGTTTTTCCCGTTTGCAAAGAAAGCGGCGCCCCGGTTATTTTGGGGCAGCCGCTTTTTAATCTTTATCGCAACAATTTTTCAAAAAAAATTCTAAACAGGCGGATCCATCATCTCTAAAAAATCGATCAATTCATCAAAGTTGTTGATTGTTTTTAGTGGGACTCCTTCGCAATCGTAATCAGGTTGGAAATGAAAAAATTCTAAATGGAACTCTTCGTCCTCATGTTCCTGCACCGACGTTGCGAATATAAGCTCGCCTGTATTCAAGTGCAATTCTTTCATTGTGTAAACACCTTCCTAATCAGTAAATGTTCTTATTACTAGTTTAAACGATATTCCGAAGCAACCCGCGTTATTTCTTGACAAAAAAATGAATTTATCTTGCTGAGAGCAGGAAACGGGAATGGACAAATAGCAGGGATTGTTGTAACAGACCCTGCTTGAGAATATAAACAGCAGCCGGCTTCTTTGCAGCAGGGACAAAGCTGCTAAATGGAGGCTAATTCGCTGGCCACAGGGAGAGCAATTTTAAATGTTGCCCCCTGAGGAACCGTACTTTCGACGTATATTTTTCCTCCATTACTTTCAACAATTTTTTTGCACACAGACAAACCGATCCCTGTTCCTGTTTCTTTAGTAGTATAGAAAGGATTGAAAAGCTTCTCGGCCGTTTGCTCAGCGATTCCGCAGCCGTTATCTCTAATAATAATAAACGCACAACCTGAACATACTTGCGTTATTAGTTGAATGTCGCCCTGTCTTTCGGAGCCCAATTCATCGACTGCCTCCAATGAATTTTTGACCATATTGACCAACACTTGTTTCAATTGTTTATTATCGATATGTAAAAGTGCATCTCGCTGGTCATACTCGACTGTAAAACGGATGTTCCGTAAGTGTGCCTCGCTTTCAAAAAGCATGAAAATTTCCCGGATGATCGTATTTAAGTAAACATACTCGGTTTTATTTTTCTTCGGTTTTGCAGCATTCAAAAATTCGTAAATGATATCGTTGGCCCTGTTAATCTCTTCAAGGGCTACGTTCGCATATTCTTCTTTCCCAATTTCATTTAAATATGGTTTGATAAGCTGGATAAAACCCTTCACGGTCGTAAGCGGGTTTCGTATTTCATGGGCAATCCCGGCCGCAAGCTTTTCTACAGTAGTAATATGGCTGGTTGCGATCGCTGCTTCGTGCATTTCTTGTGTGGCTTTTTCAAAGGCTTGTTTTTTCTCGGCAAGCTGTCCGTGAAAAAAGGTCAGTTTACGTTCCACTGTAGTGATTAAACTTTGAATTTCTGCCGTATGCGCTTCAGTTGGAAAGCAGAAAAGATGGATCCCGGGTTCTGAAGCGACTTTGTAAATGGTATAAGTTATGAAACCGTAATCCACATGGTTCATTGGAATAGTCAAAGAGGTCTTATTTGAGCATTCAAATAAGAAAGAGCGGAGTTTTTCTTCATCGCGCTCCATCACCAGCTCTGAAAAGGCATATGGCGCTTGAAAGGCCATTTCCGCATACTTCGACGCCATCAATATCAATAAGTTATGCTCAATATAAAAATAGGGGAAAGGCAGTTTTTCTAAAACGTTCTCATATGAGTCCATTTCCGAACCATCCTTATCATTATTATTAAAAAACTGCGTATCAAAATCGCACGGTCAATATACTTTATGGATAATAAAGTATGATTATGTCAAACTATGCGAACTGAAAAAAGAGTTTGCTGATAAATAAGACTTTCATACTATTATCATACCAAAATACCCCATATGTTAGCAATAACGCACAAAATATTTCTTTTTTAGAACATTTGGCATTTGAGCAAATAAAAAATCATTTAAATGGAGCGAATTGTAGGCGGACTATGCAACTGAAAGCCGAAAGGAAGATCAGAATGAATGTTCTTACAAGAGGATTGTCAGTTCCATTGAAAAGAAAAACTGCAGAAAAATGGCTGCGGAGGAAGGTTTTCATCCTCTACAGCCATTTCACTTTAGGTTCCGTTTTATTGATAATTCTCTTAATATTGGCCCGGTGCCGGTAGAACACAAAAAAACCAAGAATCGAGACGACGATGATGAGCGGAAGATCACCAAAGATGATTGCATAAATAACAGCGGCGATTGCTGCCATCATCGAAGATAGGGAAACATACTTTGTTATGTACAGACTTACGAAAAAGATTAACAGCATTATGACAAACATCGGTGGCGCATAAAAAAGCAGCACCCCGCCTGATGTTGCGACTGCCTTGCCGCCTCTGAACCCCGCAAACAACGGGTACATATGGCCAACGACTGCAACAACACCTGCGATCAATGGATGAATATCTGATCCAAACAAAACAGGCAATGCTGCAGCAAGTGTTCCTTTTAAAATATCGGCACTTGTAACAATCAACCCCGCTTTTACTCCGAGAGTCCGGAATGTATTGGTTCCTCCGAGGTTACCGCTTCCATGCTGGCGAATATCGGTTCCATAAAAAACTTTTCCGATAATCAGGCCTGAAGGAATTGACCCAAGTAAATAAGCTAATAAAATGATTAATGCGTCAACCGCCATGTATTCACCCCTTCATCGGTGGCAAAATAATAATAGCACCCCGAAAATATTATAGCAGATAAATCGCGGATTTAAATATGTTTGCTGACAATAAATTTACCACAGCAAGGCAAACTAGATAATATAAACATAGCTTGCATGGCTAGAAACTGTTTCAGTTTCTGATGAAGGGGTAAATGAAAACAGATTACCCATTAATAGAAAAGGAGGTTCACCATGGAACATCAGATCAATCAATCTAATACTGACGCGGATGGAAGAATTGAAGCAAAATTAAATGACCTGGGCAGTGAAAAAAAGGAAGAGATCTTAGCCAATTTTGATCAATTTAAAAGCTATTTGGGCGATAAAGTTTCGAAAGGAATGAAGCTGGGGCTTGATGAAGAGCATCTCGCAAACGCTGCCCAAAAGGTTGGTGATTATCTTGCCCAAAAGGAAGAGCCTCGCAATCGCGAAGAAAAATTGTTGCAGGAGCTCTGGCAAGTCGGCAACCAAGAAGAAAAGCATATGCTTGCCCATATGCTAGTAAGGCTGGTTCACTAAATAATGAACACACAGGCTGCTTCTGCATAAAGCGAAGCAGTTTTTTAAATTCGCTAAACGGCAGACAAGGAGTTTTATGCTGGTGGCAAATGGGTAAAACGGACCAAATGGGCTGTGAAAGGCCGGTAAGTCCACTCAAGGCGAACAGATAGCATTTAAAGGGGAGTTTTAAATTGAATAAACTAAAAATCCTGATAAAGAAAAAAAGGGTGTGGATTCCGCTTCTCGTTATAGCCATCATCAGTACTGTGATTATTTACAATAGACAAAAGCCGCTGCCCCCGAATATTTCATATGAAGGAAAAGTTCACACTGTTCAAGATGCCTCATTTCTTTATGATCTCACCTATAAAGATGAAAATGGACGCATCATGCATGATCAGCATATATTTGATACCATATTTGAGGCAATTCGCAATGCTGAACAGTATATCGTGATAGATATGTTTTTATTTAACGGATATACACAACTAGGCAAGGATTTCCCCGAAATCAGTGCTGTTTTAACAAAAGAACTGATTAAGAAAAAGCAGGAAAACAACGATATCAAGATTATTTTTATTACAGATGAGATCAACACAACATACAACTCCCATCGAGCAAAGGAGTTGACAGAACTAAAAAAACACGGAATCGAAACCGTGTATACCAATGTCGACCGGCTTAGGGATTCTAATCCTCTTTACTCGGGGATTTGGCGAACATTTATCCACAGGTTTGGCCAGAATGGCAACGGCTGGATGCCGAATCCTTTGGCGGAAACTGCACCGGATGGACGATGCGCTCCTATCTTAAACTGTTGAACATTAAAGCAAACCACCGTAAGGTATTTGTATCCGAAAAAACGGCAATTATTTCTTCAGCAAACCCTCATGATGAAAGTGCTAACCATTCAAATATAGCCTTTCAAGTAAGCGGGAATATTATAAATGACATTTTGGAATCTGAGCAGGCTGTTTCCAACATTTCAAATGGCCCAAAGCTGCCGGAATTTCAAGCTGCAGAAGCAGAACCCGGCCCCGTTAAAATCCAGCTCCTGACAGAAGGAAAAATTCCAAAACATATATTAAGCGAGCTCAATGATACAAAAAAAGGGGATATAGTATGGCTTGGAATGTTTTATCTTGCAGATCGCCATGTTATTGACCACTTAAAAGAAGCGGCAGACCGGGGCGTCAATATTCGTCTTATTTTAGATCCGAACAAAAATGCATTCGGCTCGGAAAAAATCGGACTCCCAAACATCCCGGTAGCAGCAGAGCTGGATAAGCTCGGGCATGACCATATTCACATCCGCTGGTACGATATCGGTAAAGAACAATTTCATAGTAAGCTAATGTTTATCAAAAAAGAAAACAACGGTGTCATCATCGGGGGCTCTGCTAATTTTACGGCAAGAAACTTAAATGATCTTAATCTAGAGACAGATATCAAAATCACGGCACCACCGGAAACAGATATATATCAAGACGTTGATTCCTATTTTGAGCGAATTTGGGACAATAAAAACGGGCGTTATACTGTCGATTACGAAGCGGATCAGAACGATCTCCCCGTTTTTAAGTATTTAACCTATTTAATCCAAAAAGCAACGGGCTTTACAACCTATTAATCTATTTTTCATTAAGAACCGGGATAAACCGGTTCTTTTTTCTATTCATGATGAAACTATTTGTCTGTTATTTTCGTTAACAATATGGGATGAAAAAAGATTGGTTTCATAGGTATTATTGGAGGTAAACAATCCTTTTCATTTCCGGCAGTTTTCAGTACGATAAGAGTGAGGGGGAGATGAAAATAGCAATTCTGCAACGAGAGAAACGAAAGCAACTATCAAAAAAATGGATTGCCGGGGGACTTCTCTTGGCGTGTTTGATGGTCATTTCGAGTGTTCTCTTACTCTTGTATCCTTTTGCGTCAAAGGTGAAAGACAATCATTTTATCGGTGACAACCCGATTCTTTTTAAAGGGGCACAAGCAGGAAATGCGATCATTGAAGGTGAATCGGTGTATGTTCCCGTCTCCTTTATGAACAGCATTGAAGGGAATATCGCCTATGATCAAAAATCTAATTCTATAATTATCGCAACAAAGGATAAAGTTGTCCAAATGCCTGGCGAATCACAGACTATTTATGAAAATGGCCAGCCGGTTGAACTCCAGTTTCCAGCAGTAACTGCCAAGAGTGGTGAATTGCATGTCGCGCTCGATGCGATGCTGGCTTATTTTCCGATCCAATTTAAAGTTTTGCAGGAATCAAATGCCGTTTGGATTCAGCAGGACGGGCAGCATCTGACAAGAGGAGTCATTACGGGAAAGGATGCTCATGCTGAAAAGTTGCGGCTTCGCACTAAAGCAAGCCTCCAGTCAGCCTATGTTGCGAAAACAATTGATCAAGAGCCGATATATATTGAAAAGGCAACGGACGATTATTTGTTCGTTAGAAACGAAAGCGGAATTGCCGGCTATATCGAGAAAGATTTAGTCAAGGAGACTTCAGAAGAGGTGGTTACCATTGCACGTGATTCGAATAATCCTGTGCTTCCGCAACTAGACGGGCCTGTCCAACTTACTTGGGAGGCTGTTTATACAAAAAATCCAGATACGAATCAAATTCCGGCAATGCCCGGAGTAAATGTTGTATCGCCAACATGGTTCGAACTTACATCAGCTGATGGAGCTGTGAAAAATCTCGCATCCATTGACTATGTAAACTGGGCGCGAAACAGGGGTTACCATGTTTGGGGACTCTTTTCCAACGCTTTTAACCCGGAGCTGACCCATTCAGCCTTTAAAGATTTCGAAACAAGACAAAAGATTATCCGCCAGCTGCTTAACTACAGTCAAACGTATCAATTGGCCGGAATCAACCTGGATATTGAAAATGTAAATGAAGCTGATGGACCGCTTGTGACCCAATTCGTTCGCGAGGCAACTGCTTATTTTCATCAGGCTGGCTTAGTCGTCTCGATGGATATTACGTTTATCTCCGGTGGAAATTGGTCTGCCTTTTATGAACGAGACAAACTGGCGAATATCGTCGATTACATGATCGTGATGGCATATGATGAGCATTGGGCAAGCTCTGAGAAGGCGGGAAGCGTCGCCAGCTTTCCATGGGTCGAGCAAAATTTAAGCAAACTGTTGGATGAAGTCCCGAAAGAACAATTAATTCTTGGCGTCCCTTTATACGCAAGACTTTGGAAAGAACAAGTACTCGCCGGCGGGAACGTCGAGGTTACTTCAACGGCACTGTCGATGAATAAAGTAAAGGAATGGCTTATTACAAACAAAATTCAACCGACTTATGATCCGGACAGCGGCCAAAATTACGCGGAATACTATAATGAGGCAGAACAAGCAACATATAAAATTTGGCTTGAAGATGAACTTTCATTAAGAAAACGGACAGAGATGGCCGCCCAATATGAACTGGCAGGAGTGGCAAGCTGGTCAAGATATTTTGCCGACGAAGCGGCCTGGACAGCGTTACAGTGGAAAAAAGATAACAACATCACGAAGAAATAACAGCGAAAAATGGTCTGAGACAATCAGGCCATTTTTTTAAACAGAAGCTTGAAAAATGACTTTTACGATAAGAACTGGCAGAATTAACTAATAAGCGAAAGTCAAAGGGAGGGAAGACATGAAAATTTGAGCATGAAAATTTGAGAAGGAATAGATAGAAATCGAGAGGTTCGCAAAGTTAGATAAATGAAAATCTTAGCGGACTGAAAGGTTTTTCAGAAAAATTTTCGGGTATAGGCAAAAGGATATAGCTTCAAGCGTCAATGCAAGAGATAAACCGCTTATGGGGAATAATAGCACGAAATAGATAATCAAGAATAAAAGCAGGTGATCGTAAATGATCCGGTTTAATCGGGTGAGCAAAGTATACCCAGATGGGTTTGAAGCAGTAAAAGGGATCGACTTACATATTGAAAAAGGGGAACTCGTCGTCATAATTGGTCCGAGCGGCTGTGGCAAAACGACAACGATGAAAATGATCAATAAATTGATCGCTCCGACTTCAGGCACTATTTATATCGATGGTGAAGATATTGCTGAAGTGGATGGTGTGGAACTGAGAAGAAGAATCGGCTATGTGATCCAGCAAATCGGCCTGATGCCCCATATGACGATCGCCGACAATATTTCACTAATCCCAAGGCTAAAGGGTTGGAAAAAGGCAGACTATGAAAAGCGCGTTGAAGAGCTATTGGAGATGGTTGGGCTTGATCCCGGACAATACAAGGCCAAATATCCATTGGAATTAAGCGGCGGGCAACAACAACGTGTCGGTGTCATCCGGGCCCTGGCCGCTGAACCGCCGATCGTATTGATGGATGAACCATTCAGCGCCCTTGACCCGATCAGCCGTGAACAGCTGCAGGACGAGCTTAAATCCCTTCAGCAGCGAATTCACAAGACAATCGTGTTTGTTACACATGATATTGATGAGGCCCTTAAAATTGCCGACCGGATTGCCGTCATGAAAGATGGGGAAATCATTCAGATAGCAGCTCCTGACGAACTGCTTTCTAACCCGGCAAATGACTTTGTCCGCGACTTCTTGGGGGAAGAGCGGTTAACCGAAAAAACAGCTTTAACAGCGAAAGATGTGATGGTTAAAGCCGCCCAAGGCGAACAAGGAATTACCGTTCAACCTACAGAAGTCCTTGAAGCCATGTCAGCTTTAACCGAGGAAGAAGATTATCCGATCGTGCAAGAGCAGGATGATCTTAAAGACATAGTCCGTTTGCTTATTGAGAAAAACCTAAATTCGCTCGGCGTTGTTGATGAACAGCATAAAATGGTCGGTATCATCACGAAAGACCATTTATTAAGCGTTTTGGCCGAGGTAAGGATGGAGGATGTCCACAGATGGAAGAAAACGTATTTTCAGCATTTATAGAAACGATTACATCCAGATCTGATGATATTTGGCAAGGTTTGACGGAACATTTATTTTTGTCATTTACGGCTATCTTGATTGCGCTAGTAATCTCCCTGCCTCTTGGCATCATCGTTTCAAGGAAGAAGAAGCTTGCCGAGTTTGTAATTGGGATTACGGCTGTATTTCAGACGATTCCAAGCCTTGCTTTCTTCGGATTCCTGATTCCCATTTTTGGGACTGGTAATGTGACTGCGATTACTGCCTTAACGGTCTATTCGTTACTTCCGATCCTGCGCAATACATACACGGGAATTGTCGGAGTTGACAGTGCGGTGATTGAAGCAGGCAAAGGAATGGGTATGACCAATCAACAAATTTTAACGAAAATTGAACTGCCTCTCTCACTTCCGTTCATTATGGCGGGAGTCCGTACTGCCACTGTTTTAACGGTTGGAGTGGCGACGCTGGCCACATTTGTCGGAGCAGGCGGCCTCGGTGAACTCATATACAGGGGCTTATCGACTTGGAATAATCAGCTTGTGTTAGCAGGAGCAATCCCTGCCGCACTATTAGCAATCTTATTTGACTTTATTTTAAAACGAATTGAAGTTGCAGCTACACCAAAGGGATTAAAAAATATTCAGGGGGGAAATTGATGAAAACAAGATTATTAATGTGCGTCTCGCTTATGCTTATGATCGGGGTTTTATCTGCCTGCAACAACAGCGGTGACTCAGGAGATAAGATTGTTATTTCGGGGAAAATGTGGACAGAGCAATACATCCTGCCGCATATTTTATCTGAATATATTAAAGCACATACCGACTATGATGTCGAGGTGGAGGATGGACTCGGGGAGGTTTCGATCCTGACACCAGCAATGGAAAAAGGTGATATTGATATGTATGTTGAATATACTGGGACCGGCCTTGAAGCGGTTTTAAAAGAAAAGGCAGAACCAGGTGAGTCTGCTGATGACATATTTGAGCGGGTAAAGACGGGTTATCAAGAAAAATATGATATAGTTTGGCTAGAGCCTCTCGGCTTTGAAAACACCTATACACTTGCCTATACGAAGGATAAAAACATTGCAGCTGAGAATTTTTCTGATCTAGTGCCATATTCAAAGGATCTTTCCTTTGGGGCACCACACCAATTTTATGAGCGCGAGGATGGCTATGACGCGATGGTTGCAGCCTACAATTTTGAGTTTAAAGACCAGAAAAGTTTTGATCCGAATATTATGTACGAAGCAGTCAAGGAAGGGGAAGTTGATGTGATTCCGGCCTTCACAACCGATGGCCGCATTGCCCGATATGATCTTGCTTCCTTAAAGGATGATAAGGGGTTCTTCCCGCCATATTATGCAGCACCGATCGTCAGACAGGAAGTATTGGACGAATTCCCTGAACTTGAAAAGGTTGTGAATGGTCTGGCCGGAAAGATTTCTGAAGCAGAAATGGCAGAAATGAATGCAAAGGTCGACATCGATAAGGAAGATCCTGAACAGGTGGCCAAAGATTTCTTGATTGAAAAGGGCTTAATCACTGAATAATCCTATATTTTTAGTGAAAAGGGTGAAAAGAATGGCAATTGAAAATCCGGATCGTGAAGAAATCGGCAAAATTTTAAAAAAGGCTAGAAGAATTGCTGTTGTTGGTTTAAGCAATAATCCAGCAAGGACCTCTTATATGGTGTCGGAAGCGATGCAAAATGCCGGTTATGAAATCATTCCTGTCAATCCAAATATTGATGAAGCGCTTGGCGTGAAGGCTGTTCCGTCGTTAAAGGATGTTGAAGGCCATATCGATATTGTCGACATTTTCCGGCGTCCCGAGCATTTAGCCGGGCTTGCAAAAGAGTTTGAAGAAGTGGATGCCGATGTGTTCTGGGCCCAGCTTGGGGTAAGGGATCAAGAAGTCTTTCAATATTTAAAAGAAAAAGGCTATACTGTCATCATGGACCGCTGTATCAAGGTTGAGCATGCGATGACGAAATAGCGTTTTAAAGAAACATGAAATCATAATGATTCATGTTTCTTTTTTTTAAAAGACCGCGTGTTTATGTAATAAAATAACAGCAATTAAGCCGAAATTTCTTTGGATTTTACGATGAATTTTTCAAATAGATTTGCCAAAACGAAATAAATAGATACAATTAAGCATAGACGCTTGGCGAACTTATGGTAAAATACGATAAGAACGTTTGTTCCAATTTCCTAAAATGGTAAACTTCTAAAGAATCTAATTTAAATGGACGATACTTAAAAAGAGTGTTCGACAACATCCAGAGAATACGTTAATGTTGTTTTGTAGCAATGAAAGGGGTATGTTCGTGGCAGCAAATCAGGAAGCATTTGATTACAATGATGATGCCATACAGGTGCTTGAAGGTCTCGAGGCGGTAAGAAAACGCCCGGGCATGTATATTGGGAGCACCGATGCACGGGGTCTGCATCATCTTGTTTACGAGATTGTTGACAACTCGGTAGATGAAGCACTGGCCGGGTTTGGAAACCATATCATCGTTAGAATCCATAAAGATAACTCTATCAGTGTAATCGATAAAGGGCGCGGTATGCCGACAGGGATGCACAAGCTTGGCAAGCCTACACCTGAAGTGATTTTGACGGTACTTCACGCCGGCGGAAAATTTGGCCAGGGCGGATACAAAACAAGCGGCGGCTTGCACGGTGTTGGCGCCTCTGTCGTCAATGCTTTGTCGGAATGGCTCGTTGTCACAATTAAACGCGACGGCTCTATTTATACACAACGCTTTGAAGACGGCGGCAAGCCGGTTACGACACTTGAAAAGACCGGAAAAACGAATCAAACTGGAACGACGATTCATTTTAAGCCCGATTCCAGTATTTTTTCGACAACTACTTACAATTTTGAGACGCTTTGTGAACGACTCCGCGAGTCCGCCTTTTTGTTAAAAGGGATGAAAATTGATATTATCGATGAGCGCAACAATGTACAAGAAGAATTTCATTTTGAAAACGGGATTGAGGCGTTTGTTGAATATTTAAATGAAGAAAAAGATGTCCTTCATCCTGTTGTCAGCTTTGAAGGTGAACAAAATGGGATTGAAGTAGATTTTGCTTTTCAATTCAATGATGGATATTCTGAAAACGTTCTGTCTTTTGTTAATAACGTAAGGACGAAGGACGGCGGCACACATGAAGCCGGTTCGAAAACTGCGTTAACAAGAGCATTTAATGAATACGCCAGAAAAGCCGGACTTCTGAAAGAAAAGGATAAGAACCTGGATGGTGCCGATATTCGTGAAGGTTTTTCTGCAATCATTTCAGTGCGGATTCCTGAGCAACTTTTGCAATTTGAGGGACAAACAAAAGGAAAACTCGGTACGAGTGAAGCCCGTTCGGCAGTAGATGCAGTTGTGTCTTCAAATCTTGCTTATTTTCTTGGTGAAAATCCGGATATCAGTTCGCTGTTGATCAAGAAGGCGATCAAGGCCTTCCAGGCAAGGGAGGCGGCCAGAAAAGCGCGTGAGGATGCCCGCAGCGGGAAAAAGAGAAAACGCTCTGATGCGGTCCTTTCCGGGAAATTGACGCCGGCTCAATCGAGAAATCCGCAGAGAAATGAACTGTACCTTGTCGAGGGCGATTCTGCAGGCGGCTCTGCAAAGCAGGGGCGCGACCGCCGTTTCCAGGCTGTTCTGCCATTGCGTGGAAAAGTCATCAATACTGAAAAAGCCAAACTTGAGGACATTTTTAAAAATGAAGAAATCAATACGATCATTCATGCAGTTGGTGCCGGGGTTGGCAGCGATTTTAACCTTGACGATATAAATTATGAAAAAATCGTGATTATGACGGATGCCGACACGGACGGTGCCCATATTCAAGTGTTGCTGTTGACGTTCTTTTACCGATATATGAAACCGCTTCTTGAAGCAGGAAGAGTCTTCATTGCGCTTCCTCCTTTGTACAAAGTAAGCAAAGGATCGGGCAAAAAAGAAGTGGTCGAATATGCATGGAGCGATGAAGAGCTTCAAGGGACGATTAAGAAGGTTGGTAAAGGCTATATGATCCAGCGCTATAAAGGCCTTGGTGAAATGAATGCCGACCAGCTTTGGGACACAACGATGGATCCGGAAACTAGAACACTTATCCGAGTCCGCATTGACGATGTTGCGCGGGCAGAGCGCCGGGTGACAACGTTAATGGGTGACAAAGTTGAACCGCGCCGGAAATGGATTGAAACCCATGTTGCTTTTGGCCTTGAAGATGACAGCAACATCCTTGAAAACGAAAATATCTCGGTTGCAGAGGAGGGTGCTGAATCATGAGTTCAGTTGAAAAATTTCGAGATTTGCCGCTTGAAGACGTGCTGGGCGATCGCTTTGGACGCTACAGCAAGTACATTATTCAAGAACGGGCCCTGCCTGACGCACGTGATGGTTTAAAACCGGTGCAGCGCAGGATTCTCTATGCTATGCATGTTGAGGGCAATACCCATGAAAAAGGATTTCGTAAGTCAGCAAAGACAGTTGGAAATGTAATCGGTAATTATCACCCCCATGGAGATACATCCGTTTACGATGCCATGGTGCGGATGAGCCAGGAGTGGAAAGTTCGTAAATATCTTGTTCAAATGCATGGAAACAACGGCAGTATCGACGGCGATCCTCCTGCAGCGATGCGTTATACAGAAGCCAGGCTTTCGGCGATTGCGGCCGAACTCTTAAGGGACATCGAAAAAAGAACCGTCGATTTTATTCCGAACTTTGATGACACATCAAATGAACCGACTGTTTTACCAGCGATGTTCCCTAATTTGCTTGTCAACGGATCAACGGGGATTTCTGCCGGCTATGCGACAGATATTCCGCCCCATCATCTTGGTGAGGTTATTGATGGTGTGATCATGAGAATGGACAATCCCGATTGTTCAGTGGAAGACTTAATGACTGCCGTTAAAGGTCCCGATTTTCCAACCGGCGGGATTATTCAAGGTGTAGACGGAATTAAGAAAGCATATGAAACAGGCAAGGGAAAAATCATTATCCGCGCAAAAACGGAGATTGAAGAAGTACGCGGTGGCAAACAGCAAATTGTCATTACCGAAATCCCGTTTGAAATCAATAAAGCCAACCTCGTTAAGAAAATTGATGAGTTTCGGCTTGATCGCAAGCTTGAAGGGATTGCTGAGGTTAGGGATGAAACCGACCGGACCGGCTTGCGAATCGTCATTGAATTAAAGAAAGAAACAGACGCTGAAGGCGTGCTCAACTATTTATACAAAAACAGCGATCTTCAAATCACGTATAACTTTAACATGGTTGCCATTCACAATCGGCACCCAAAATTAATGGGACTGCGCGACCTGCTTGATGCATATATTGGCCACCAAAAGGAAGTCGTAACACGCAGGGCCACGTACGACCTGCAAAGAGCAAAGGACCGCCAGCACATCGTAGACGGCCTAATGAAAGCTTTATCGATCCTTGATGAAGTAATCGCGACGATCCGCGCTTCAAAGGACAAGCGCGACGCCAAAGACAATTTAATTTCATCATTCGAATTTAGCGAAGCACAGGCTGAAGCAATCGTGTCTTTACAACTTTACCGTTTAACGAACACAGATATAACGGCGCTTCAGCAGGAAGCAGATGAGTTAGCGAAGAAAATCGAGGAGCTGTCCGCCATTCTGGACAGTGAGAAAAAGCTTGCTGCGGTTATTAAGAAGGATTTAAAAGACGTCAAGAGACGCTTCGAAGACCAGCGCAGAACGAGTATTGAAGATGAGATTTCGGAAATTAAAATTAATCTCGAAGTATTGGTTGCCAGTGAAGATGTCATTGTCACCCTCACAAAAGACGGCTATCTGAAACGAACAAGCCTTCGCTCTTTTGCTGCGTCGAATGGCCAGGATTTTGGCATGAAGGAAACGGACAGGCTTCTTTCCCAGCTGGAGATGAATACAAAGGAAGTGGTTCTTCTTTTTACAAGCAAAGGGAACTACTTGTATTTGCCTGTCCATGAAATTCCTGATACTCGCTGGAAGGATCTTGGCCAGCATGTTGCCAATATCGTCCCGATCGATCGCGATGAGGAAATCATTGAAGCGATTCCAGTCAAAGATTTCAATCAGGAAGCGTTTTTGTTATTCGTGACGAAAAACGGCATGGTCAAAAAAACGGAATTAAAGCATTATAAGGCGCAGCGTTATTCGAAGGCGCTCGTCGCTATCAATCTTAAAGAAGATGACACAGTCGTTGATGTTCATCTAACGGATGGAACAAAGGAACTGTTTTTAACAACGAGCTTTGGCTATGCTCTCTGGTTCCGTGAAGAAGAGGTCAGCATTGTCGGGGCCCGCGCCGCAGGAGTGAAGGGTATCAACCTGAAAGATCAGGACTTCGTCATCGGTGGTAAAATAATCGACCACTCTATTTCACAGTCAATTGTGGTTGCGACACAGCGTGGTGCGATTAAACGAATGAAGCTCAGCGAATTTGAACTGTCCTCCCGGGCGAAACGGGGGCTTGTTATTCTTCGCGAGCTAAAAGCAAACCCTCACCGTATTGTCGGATTTGCAACCGTGCAGAGTGGAGACCGGGTCTTCCTGCAGACGGAAAAAGGTCAAGTGGAGCATGTCGTTGCGGCAGAACTGCGCTTTACCGACCGTTATTCCAATGGCTCATTCATTTTTGATGAAACTGAAAGCGGAAAACTAAAGCATCTTTGGAAATTGGATAAAACTGAGGAATAAACTGTAAGGTGGGAACCCTTCATTTCAAACGAGATGAAGGGTTTTTTATCGTTCCCTGATTTTCTTACATGTTTTTTCCAAGAAAGGAGAAGTTAACATTAACAAGAAAATCCGAGGAGGGATATTGTGAAAAGGGACTTGTTATTTGCCTTTACCGCTTTCTTTTTTATGTCATTATCGGCGATCACCGGCGTTTACGCAGTTGAACAGGCTGGCAAAATGAACATCTTTTCAGAAGAAAAATATGATGTCTCAGGAGACGGTAAGAAAGATACGATCATTTTAAAGGGGCTTCCGTTCGAAGAAGGTGCGAATTTTCAAAAAGATGTTTTTTTGGAAGTAAAGGCATCGAACGGAAAAACGTACGAGGTTAAACTAGCAGGTGGATATGAGCCTGTTGTTGATTTTAAGGATGTCAATCACGATGGTGTTCTCGATATGTTTGTCAGCATTCCGTCTGGAGGAAGCGGCGGACTTTCTAATTACTATTTATACACTTTGAAGGATTTTAAAATGACAGATTTGACTGTTCCCGATCCAGTCGCTATTACCAGCCAGTTCGAAGAAAACTATCAGGCCTCCATTACGATTGATAAAACCGGAAAAACATACCGGTTCGATCTTAGCAGCAGAAAAGACGATTATGAGCGCCTTGGCTTATACCGGAATGGTAAATTGAATGAACCAACAGAACTAATGGTGTTCCCATACAGTACATTAAAGGTCGTAGAAAGTAACGGAACAGCTAATCGTTTATTGGGAGTACAAAGAATCAGCGGTGCCTATAGTGCTGATGCCATCGCTTTCGTGGAATCGGAATGGAGCATGGAGAATGGCAAGTGGATCTTAATAAAAACAGCAGTCTATGAGACAGGTGCCAGTGCTCCAGGAAGATGACAGCCCGTTAAATGAGAGAGGATATTTAGCGGAATACTCTGTAACACTGGGCTCTAGTCACATTTCCCCCGTATTAACATAATATGGGGTAAACAAATTATCGCTATAGTAAGGGGGTTTTATACTTACGATGAATAAGTTTGATCCTGCTAAGCTGTCCACCGACATAAAAGCCCCAGCCACTCAGTTTGGGCCAGTGGACAACAGAAAATACACGCTTACCCATTCTGACACGAACGGAGAATTCCTCTTAAAAATAGGCTGTCATTTCGATTTAGATGCCGTTAACTCGAAGCAGCGCGATGAAGTGTTTGCTGAGTGGAAACCTAAATCTGGACAGTATATTCTCTTTGGCAGAGTGTATATAAGCAATGGTGACTTTGATGAGAAATATTCACAGGTGAGATTTTTAATTTTCCAGCGTGAACTAGAGCTGGCGCTAACCGCAATCACTTACGGGGACCAGGCATTTTTCACCTATTATCCATGGCTTTTAGACTCACCGATCTATATCCAATTTGAATCGGTATATCCGCAATTCAATAAGATCGTGTACCAAGGAACACCAAGACAATATTTAAATGTCGCATTGAAGAAAACCGTCTCTTAAACACAGGTTTATACCTGTGTTTTATCATGCCTTTACTAATAGATGAGTTTGCTTTTTCAAACAATCGTCTTGATCTTATATTTTTGTATTGTTATAATCATTTTATTATTTAATAACAAGCGACGATCGTTATGGATAAAACTATAACGGGAGCAGCTTCTGGAGAGACCGCTGATGCGGCGCCGAAGGATTCACAATCTCAGGCAAAAGGACGGAAGAGTAACTTATGGTTCATCATGTAGGTTATTCTACTTTTTGCCGAGATTGGATAAATCCAGTCTCTTTTTTATTTTCTAAAACTTTTTGAGGAGCTGTCAGGATGAGACGTGCAGTAGTAAGTGTTGTGGGAAAAGACCAGGTGGGAATAATCGCTAAAGTGACCACGGTTTTATCGGAAAATGAAATCAATATTCTTGATATTAGCCAAACGATTTTGCAGGATTTCTTCACGATGATGATGATCGTTGATGTAAATGGAACCGGTAATCTGGATCGTTTGCAAGAGCAACTTAGCAAGATCGGAGATAACCTCTCCCTGAAAATTAATATCCAGCTTGAAGAAATTTTTCAGGCGATGCATCGAGTGTGAGAAGGAGTGTGAAAAAATGAACATAGCAATTGATGAAATGATGGAAACAATGCGCATGATTGAGATGGAAAATTTAGATATCCGTACTGTCACAATGGGGATTAGCCTGCATGACTGTTCAGATTCTGATTTTCAACAAATGAATACGAAGGTTTATGACAAAATAGTCAGCTATGCAGGACGGTTAAAGGAAGTTGCTGACCAAGTCGAAAAGGAATTTGGAATCCCAATCATAAATAAACGGATATCTATTACTCCAATCGCTGAAATACTTGGAAATGCAACGAAAGAACAAGCAGTCGAACTTGCGAGGACCCTTGATAAAGCTGCTGCTGACCTTAGAGTAGATTTTATCGGCGGCTTTTCAGCACTTGTACATAAAGGAATCACAAAGGGCGACCAAACATTGCTTGATGCGCTTCCAGAAGCGTTAAGCGTAACGGAAAGGGTATGCGCATCCGTTTCGGTGGCTACGACAAGAACCGGCATTAATATGGATGCGGTCCGGCAAATGGGCTTGATCATTAAAGAAGCTGCAGAAAGAACAAAGGACCAAAATGGTCTGGCCTGCGCAAAGCTTGTTGTTTTCTGCAATCCAGTTGAGGATAACCCTTTCATGGCAGGTGCTTTTCATGGTGCCGGTGAAGGAGAGGCGGTCATTAATGTAGGTGTTAGTGGGCCCGGCGTTGTCTTAAGTGCATTAAAGCGACATCCGGACGCCGATCTTGGGGAAGTATCGGATATTATCAAAAAAACGGCGTTTAAAGTCACGCGCGCTGGTGAATTGATCGGAAGGGTCGTAGCAGAACGCCTTGGCATTCCGTTTGGAATCATGGATTTGTCACTTGCGCCAACGAATGCGATGAATGACAGCGTAGCCGAAATTCTCGAAGAAATCGGGCTTGAACGAGTTGGCACCCACGGAACGATCGCAGCCCTCGCACTTATGAATGATGCAGTGAAAAAGGGAGGTGCAATGGCAAGTTCATATGTAGGCGGGTTGAGCGGAGCATTTATTCCGGTCAGTGAAGACAATGGAATGATTCGCGGAATTATCGACAACGCCTTAACTCTATCCAAGCTGGAAGCAATGACATGCGTGTGCTCAGTAGGTCTCGACATGATTGCCCTGACCGGTGATGTAACGCCGGCCACTTTGTCAGCACTTATTGCCGATGAAGCAGCAATCGGGATGATTAACAAGAAAACAACAGCTGTACGTGTTATTCCTGTTCCAGGTAAGCAAGAAGGTGACATTGTTGAGTTTGGGGGACTGCTCGGCCGTGCTCCAGTAATGGGTGTAAATCCATACAGCTCGGAAAAATTAATCCGTCGCGCCGGACGAATTCCCGCACCGCTCCAGGCGCTGATCAACTAAAGGCAGTTATAGCTTTATCGAGTCTTTAACCTTTATAAGAGCAAACAGTTTTAAGCATAATGTCCAAAGTCCTAATTAAGTCGAATTTTGATGTCTGACCATGGAGAGAAGGGTTCCGAGTTAAATTCTAGCTTGGGACTATTTTTTTTTACACTTATAATGAAAACGTTAGCAGAGAAACAGGTGGGAGGCGTGCCTGCAGAACACTGGAGGATAGTCATTTAATTTAATGATCAGTTAGAAGGAGTTTAAAGATATATGATCCCATAATTATATTATGTAAACTAATAGCGTTCAGGGAGGGTGGAAATGGGGCAACAATCATAAAAATCACGATTGTTGCTAATAGCTTTTTAAGATAATACATACACAAACCTGGTTGATTAGTTTTAATGCATCAGTTGGATTCTGCACATAGCTAGTGAGCTAACATTTATTTTATCTGTTTAAAATTTAATAAGTTGAATGCGTATAACGGAATATAGGTTATTTAAGATTAGAATTCGGTAGTGATCTAAAATAATGAAATTTTCTTTTTCATCTCATTATCATGAGTATACTTGGTATTTGAGATATGAAATTAATAATTTATAGAACTACCTATAATATATATTATGTTGGGGGCGTTATTTGAAATATGAAAAACAGTCTACTCTATTCTGTGTTTATATCCACTATGTTTGAGATTTTCAACATCAATAAATTTAACGCTATATTCAATAACGTCATTAATAAACAAATTGTGCTCCTTTGCAAACTCTTTAACTTTCTCCAACAGTTCTTTGTCATATGTAGTTTTATATTGAATACGATCTTTAGGCCTGGTTTCTTTATTGTATGTTATAACTCCTTCAGACAAAACTTTCTTCAGACCATTTTCGATTAGGTAATTAACATGAGTATCATATTCTGCTGCAGCTTTATTTAATTGATCAATAATAGATTTGCTCACGTTAGTTCTAAATTTGACCCTGGATTCATCTGTTGTCGCAACTAATCGTCCGTCAATTTTTTTCCACATGATTATCTCTCCTAATTGGCTAATAAGCTAATTGTTCTTCTAACCGCTGTGACATAAGATCCCTTTTATACTTGATGCAATCATCGGTAGCATTATTATATATAATCTTTGCTAGTTTAGGAAGATCGTATTTACCTTTAACCCAAACACGGTATACGGGATTATTAGCCTGCGTGAATTCGGAAGCGAAACGACCTTCTCGGAAATGAAAAGATTTTCTTCATTGAGTAATACTTTTGCTTCTGTCGATTCCTGCGAGCGATTCCATTTAGGACTAAATATATTGGTAAAGAGGACATTTTTATAAGCTCAGCTTTTCATAACATCTTTGCACTTATTAACTGTTATCCGATAAATCCATGTTTTATATGACGATTCGTTGCGAAACATATTCAAATTTTTATAGCATTTTATGAATACTTCCTGTGCAATATCTTCAGCTAACTGCTTTTGGCGAACATATGTATATGCCAGTCGAACCACGCTCTTTCCGTACTCCTCCATCAACCACACAAGCCGGTCTTCCCGGCTTAAACTGTCGTGTGTCTCTGCTTCCGATCTCTCCCTTTCAAACATGATAGCCTCCTCTCTTTTCCAATTTAGACGACACCCTCTATATTTTGGTTTTATGTTTCTTTGGAAAATTTTAAAATATTACATTATGACTCATATTAAACTCATTTAAATTTCTTAATTTTACCATAATTTTTATTATTCATAAAAAAATCCTTACTGCAATTACTGAGCAAGGATTACTTTAGTGATTCTAAAGAAAGTTTAGTCAATTTAACCTTATCGAAAAAGCAATAGATATTCTGCATTGTATTGCTGAAGGAAAAACTCAATAAACAAATTTCTTAACAATTTTTTATGAGTGTTCGTCCTGCAGAGTAACATTCAACTAGCAATCTTTAAAAAGTTACAGACGAACTGCTTCCAGAAGCACTTTCTAAAGCATTACGCCTAGGGCTAATTCTATTTATATAATTAGTTGAACCAATAGAGGTAATTGTAAATTGCTTTGATTATTATCTTCCTTTAAATGATGGCGTTGTCTTTTCCAAGAATGATTTAGTTCCTTCTCTAAAATCCTCTGAAGCAGCTATCAAACCGAAGTAATCAGCACCGAGAAGAGCGGACTCTTCCAAAGATAGGTTACCGCCTCGATGAATTGCCTCCCATGTCAGTTTTACAGCGACAGGAGCCTGAGACAAAACTTCCAGGACAAGAGTTTCTGTTTCTAATAGTAACTTATCAGGTTCAACGATCCTATTAATCAATCCTATTCTGTAAGCTTCGTCTGTGTTTATCGTATTTCCGGTGAGCAACAATTCTGCAGCACGTCCCTTACCTACAAGTCTGGGGAGCCTTGTAGTTCCTCCAAAACCAGCAATAGCTCCAATACGGACTTCAGGATGACCCAATCTGGCATGATGAGCAGAAACACGGAGCATGCAGGCTTCAGCTAACTCAAGTCCACCTCCTAGTGCGAAACCATTGATAGCGGCAACTACTAATTTCCCCAATGATTCTATTTTATTATTAACCGCAACAGCTAACTGAGCTAAATCCCTTACTTCCAGAGGAGTAGCTTTATTGAGAAACTGAATGTCCGCACCTGCGGAAAATGCTTTTTCCCCGGCACCGGTAATGATTACTGCCTTTATACTATTATCACTTTTAATTGTCTCCAGAATGGACGAAAGTTGTTCAAGTACATCCAGGTTTAAGGCATTTAGTGCCTCCGGTCTGTTTAATGTAATTCTTGCAATTCCATTTTCTTCATTGTAGAGAACAACATCTTTGTTTAACATCATAACCCCTCCAATTTAAGTAGATTTTTTAAAATCCAAAAAAGATTTGCCTTTTCCTATGAGACTTTTCAGTGTCTCAACGAGAAAATTCGCCCAATTCAATTTCCGGAGCCACGGATTTCCGGCTCATTAGTAAAATCCTCCAAACAACCCTATTAAAATTTTCTCTTGCCTGTCTTCTTCTATGTTTAAGCCAGTCACATTCTGGCACAAGAAAAACGCTTCCAGCCGCCCTGATTGTAACTTCATTGTTTATGACCCACCCTGTTTTCAGAGTGTTTCTTAAGCCATGTATACAATCCGCAAAAATCTGGTCCCTTTGTATATCATCTTGCGGGTTATGCAGCATTTCGGGATATCCAATCCATTTCTTGTCGTCGAACATCACTTTCTCAAAGAAAATCCGGGTCATTTCCGGCGGAACAATTCGATCTTTTAACCCGTGCATCATCAGCAAAGGAACGTTTAATGTGTGGCCATTATTTAGTACTCTTTTGATAGCGTCCAGCATCCCTCTTGCCAGTCCAATGGTTTTCATTTGGTGCTGCAGGGGATCTTTTTCAAGGTCAGCCAAAATGACAGGATCCGATGTTAATACATTGAAATTAGGTTTGTATTGTACGGACGCTGCGTTAGGAGTGTTCTCTGGTGTATGATCCACCACCTTTTGCAGTTCCCGGTGACTAAGATGGGAAACACCGGGCAAACGATTTCAACAAACGCACATTCCCTTTCACTTTGATTTTCCGTGTCAAAATTGCCTTTAAAATATGAATTTCTTTTCTGATAAATTTAAGCCATGTTTCACTGTCAGCAAAAACATGCACATCAGGTTTTCCAGTTAATTGACTCTGAATTTCAATTTTTTTGTCCTTAATATGAATTGCCGCTTCCAACTCTTCCTTTCCAGAAAAGGTAAAGTGATAGGTTGCATCAAGGTGTTTTGCCTGGTTCCGTTGAAAGACATGCGGCATCGAAAAGATCAATGCCTTCACGGAAGAAGGTGGCTGCAGTGGACTAGGAACTTGCTTCACTTTCTTATGTGGAAATCGTCTCTGCACATATTCCTCGGCGTCAGAACCCCGAACAACATACACGGTTTCTTCCTGTTTTTGCAACGGGTTTACAATCTCACGCACAAACTGCTTACGGTTCTCGATATACGTTCCAATCACATCTTCACCTGCGGGGCATACAGCCATACAATATGCTGCCTTATAATTGGCACCGAAGGACAAACTTTGCCACATTGATAGTGTTTCTCCCTCGCTAACTTTACTCCGATATTCTTTCGTGTTCTTGCTTTCCACCAAATTTTCTACCCAATCTGAAAACCCACCAAGAAATTCGCGATAATTATGCGTAAAACAAGCGGAAAAATTGAAATGTCCATCTGCCCCGATCGCTCCTACTGGACAGGCTGCCACACATAATTTGCATTCCAGGCATGGGTTGTAATCAATTTGCTTGCTTTCTTCATTTACTTTGACATTTATGACAACAGTCCCTAAAACAATAAAGTTTCCGAATCTAGGATGAATGACATTCCGATGAATCCCCATTTTTCCTAATCCTGCCGCAACTGCAATGGGCTTATGAGAAATCACCCATGGCTTCCCCTCTCTCATCACCTCCATCGGGAAACCCATCGGTTCGTTCATCGCCCTTATCCCTTTAGACTCTAATTCTCTGACAATACGGTGTCCTACTTCAGTAATCTGATCATGGACGTGATGAAATTCGATGTTGGCAATAGAACGAGCCGGGGATCTTACAGGTTCTCGATTCATCTTACAAACAAAACAAATCAATGTTTCCACTTGTGGAAAAAGAGACTTAATTTCTGCACGCTGATCATCCAATTCAGGTCGATCAATCGATACAAACCCGACATCATCAGCGCCCGACTGCAAGCATAAATCCCGCAGCCAGGATGCCTCCAGCACAGATGTTTCATTCTGTTTATTCTTGTGGAGATAATAATTTTGAACCGAAGGGTGTTCATTGAAATTTTGATTCATTCATTTTTCCTCCCCAGTCGCAATATTATGATGATCCTAATACAATATGATGACTATCATATATTATGTTAAAAAAATAAAAGGTACCAACACGGGTTTTATTAAAAAAGACTTCGAATATGAACTTTCAGTTGTTCCTGGCAAGTTACGATAATCGTTTCACTCATGTCAGGATCATTGATTGCACGTGCCAACATCATGGCGCCAACCATACTAGAAACAATAAATATTGCCTCGTTTTTATACGATTCGGGTAAAAATTTACGCAACAAATCAATCAGTTCATGTAAGCTTTCTGTATAGGAGTTGCGAACTAAATCAGACTGTTGTCTTACTTCACTGCCCAATGTGGGAAGCACACATCCCTGTTCCGGTTTATGCAAATGTTCCATACTAAGGTAGATTTGGATGATTTTAATAAGGCTTTCACTCGGAGTAAGGCTTGTCGTAATTTTTCTGAAGAAGTCAATTGTTTCCTTCATCCCCTCTAGGCATGCTTCAGCAACCAATTGGTCTTTACTCTCAAAATGAGCATAAAATCCTCCATGGGTAAGACCCGCAGCGTTCATGATTTTAGGAACACTGACTGAATCTATACCGGATTTTCTGAATGCCCTCGATGCACTTTGAATGATCGCTTCGCGACTTTTTTGTTTATGATTTTTTGGATAGGGCATTTCAACACACTCCTTAATATGATATATATCATATTATATTATCAATATCATATGATATGCAAGATTAAAATTGGATAAAGATGCTTTTATTCTTTTAAACAGTTTTAAATAAAAAATGTTTTTCTCAAAGGGAGAGACCAATTTGGTTTATCCAAGTATTAAGATTTTTGATAGTCAATAAAGCAGACACAAGAATTTATATTTTTTGTCATTTCCGCGCTATAATGAAAAAAAGTTTTAGATAAGCATATATATGTTCAGCTCTTCGAGGTTTCTGATTTTCTGGGTAATGCAATCTAGTTGATGAATTAACACAGTACAGTAAGATTTGAGCGTTAATTGTACCATCATTTACTTCTGTCCGCTTTTTATGAATGTATTCTCTAATTTGGGAGTTAGTAACTGAATTTTCATTTCCAAGGCTTGGTTATCGTGTAATGGCTGTTGCTACTTGATATTTTCTATCAAGCATATATTTCCAAAAGTCATCAATAGATGGCTTGTTTTCTATGCTCTTTTTTTATTGGGTGCTTCTACATATTTATTTCAGACTTATCTCTCCTAATTGACTAATAACCTAACTGTTCTTCTAAGCGCTGTGACATAAGGTCCCTTTTATACTTGATACAATCATCGGTAGCATTATTATATATAATCTTTGCTAGTTTAGGAAGATCGTATTTGCCTTTAACCCAACAGCGGTATATGGGATTACCAACCTGCGTGAATTCGGAAGTAATCTCAGAACGCAACTTCCAAAATTGAAAAGTCGATAAAAGTCCTTCAGCAAATCGAATACGAAAGAGTTAGGACCTTAGTTGGCCAGCAAATTGATCTCGATAATATGACAGTAAGGATAGCCTTTCCACGGAAAGACTACCCTTTTTAATGTCTAAATTATTAAATCAAATAAAGTTATATGTTCTTTATATACGATAGCCTCTAATTGTTTATCAAAAGGTGTTACGAGGACAGGAAGTGTTTTCATTTGATCAGTCAAGGTTTAGTGCTAATTTTTAAACTGCAAAAGTTGAATAACGAATTTACTCGCAACTGCTCCAAAGTTCTCATTCTTGCCTTACTTAGCCATGCAAACTCCCCTTCAACCAAGGTCGATGTCGATAGAGGCCTGTCGGGATTTGGATTAGGCTGGTTTTGCCTTGTGGATCCATATTGTATATCTCATCACTCAAGTTGGCATCAAACCCAAGGAGTGGGTGCCCCCCCATCCCGATGGCTGACGCTGCTAACAGTAATCGTTGCACGAGCATACCTGCTTCCATTTGTTGAATCCGATATCCTCTGTACCCCAGTGCCGTTTTGAAGTGATCCTTGTCTCCTGCCACATGTAGGCAAAGCGGTACTTGGAATAAATTTACATTATCTAGAGACAATCCGTATTGCAACCGAAGTCGATGATCTCCGGGATGTACCTGTCGTAACGCATGAGCATCGCTGTCATAACGATAAGCACCATCCGGAATGCCTTCAACATTATACAAACAGCCATACAGTGAGACACGGGACTCGTGCTTCTTATGTGCTCCATCCAAATCATTTCTATACGAGAAGGAAGCCGTCGCCTCCTGTAGCAGAGCGGCCAGTTGCGGTTGACTTACCTTTCCCAAAACGAAATCCATATCCGGTGAATACCGCTGTCGGCAGACCGACGCGAGATCATACGGCAACCGCTTCACGTAAGGCAGGGCTACCGCTTGATCCTCACAATTCATACTCTCCTTCGCTTTGATCTCCCTAAACGATTGCGTTGACTCCAGCATGGACGCTTCATTCATCTTAGTTAACATCGGATACTCTATGACCCTCTGTGACCGGATGTAGAGATTATGCTGAATCGCTGTCATCTCTCGACACAATTCGGCGGCAGAGACGATCACGTCTTTGTCCCTCCCGCTAGAAGACCAGATCGTAGGTTCCACCGATAGCGGGATAACCGCATACACGCTCTCATCCTGCTCGGATAGCCCAAGCAGATGGTTGATGGTCCGATCAAGAAATTGGAAGTACACCCCCGATGCGAAACCAAACCGTTTCGCCACTTCCAGCAGCTGTCCGATCAGCACACCAGCATCCAACCCTTGCAGACGGTAGGCCAAGTTATTGTATTTAAAGAAATTTTTCCAAAACATTGTCGATACAAAAACAGCACCGAAACAAGCGGACAAATCACAGCGATTACCAAGAGCCCGGGCTATATATGAATCTAAATTGCCTTCTCGCAACAACACCAAGCGGTGGTGTGCCACATCATAATGGTATACCCCGGCAGGCAAATCCTCCATCTTCAGATACACGTACAATTCGTTTGGATACAACGCTCCACCGGAAGGAGCAAAGCGCCGATACGACTGCATTAGGCCCGCAGTTTTTTTTGTGGAATCCAAGGTAAAGACTGACTGTGATAATTGAGTAAGTCCGAATACATACCAAAGAAAATCACCGATTCTGCGAGTGTCAGGCTTTGCAGGCGATTCCCATCCTTCAAGCGTCAGCGGTACTTCCAGAGAAAACGGAACCACGGGCAAGCCTCGATAGAGCTTATATGCAAGCGGTGCATTTTCCCAATCCACTTCCCAGTCCGGGGGGCTTGCTTTGTCAATGTCAAAATGTAGATTGTGCAGAAACGCCTCTAGACTCATGTTCCTACCTCCTAGTCACCATTTATGGAAACGGATGCGGATGTGGATTGAGCTGTTCAAGTGCCAGCGGTTGGTTCGCATACCCCAGTTCCATCGGTACCGTCAACACCCTCTCCAGCCCAGTTACGCGGGTAAGGTGATGTCCAAATGTCATCGGCAACATCCCCGGAATCAGCACTTTAACGCAATACAGTCCGTTTCTTATGGTTTCCGGTGTCGTCTGATTTACCACAATCACATCAAGGTTCAATCGGCGAAACTCCTTAAGAATGTCCTGAAGATCATCGGTCAGGTCTGCATGCCTCGCCTTCAACTTGAATTCCTTCTCAAAAGATTGCAAAGTACGATTATCGTCCAGCAAAAACTGCAGGCGCTCTTGCGCTTGCGGCAAACCGTACAGCATGCCATGATCATCCATCTTTTGCACCAGGGAAGAATCGTTCAACATTCGCACATACTCCTCCTGGTTCGCCTCAAATTTCTCGTCAAGTGTCATCATCATGCCCGCCAACTCATGAACCGCGCTTTTCACTGCCCGGACCGGGTCCAGATGAGCTCCGGCCGCACAGATAAGATTCAATCCCTTTTGCTTCCTGTTTTTCGCCAACGCCAAAACGCTTGGAATTCCGTTCTCTATCGTAGAGTTAAACAAATAAAGGTCATATCCTGCCACCGCCCGCACACGGTCAACCATCAACTGCAATTCTTGGTCGTTGGCGGAATTAGGGTCAAGACGCGGGAGGGTCAGCTGCGCGTACCAAGTCATGAGGAACGAATCTCGCTCAACCACTTCCAAAATACCATGGAAAATGGCCTCCTCCAAACTTCCGCCTAACGCACATCCGTTGGAAGTTTCATAGACAAATCCCTGACCGCAGCCCAGGCTGTAATAGGCAAGCAACTCAGGAACCAGAATCGGACGCTCCTGCAAAAACGAGTATCCCCATACCCAATTGATTGAGTGATCAGGATTAAACGGTTTGAACGGAAAACCAGGCTGCGCATAATGTTCCTTTGCGTGTACTCCTACCATGATAGGATTGAGCGCTTGATCTTTCAGATTGCGGAAACTGTCATGAACTACTGTCCGTTTGCCACGGGGTGCCAGACCGCAGTATCGCTCCAAACCCTCCAAAATGGCAGTCGACTCACTTACCGCGTATGAATGAGTCCGGCCTGCTGCTCCCTCGTCCCCCATGAACAACGGCAGATTAACACTTACATCGGCAAATGGCGGCACCAGGTCATACATTTTCCCATTCAAAAAGCCAGTCCGATTATCCAGATAGTCTTTGACTAGAACTTTACTCAGATCATTCATCGACCGGCAGCGGTAACTATCGATGCTAATTTTCGGACTTGGTTGCAGCGAAATTCGGGCCGCGGTTGGTGAATCGTCGGGTATTTGACTGCAAACCGGACACAACGGGTCGGGCAGAAAGGAATGCCATGAACTCTTCAGTGTTTTGAGATTGATTAAACATACCCGTTCTTTCGAGTAAGCCTGATCACCTTCCAAAAACCTTTGGACCTCCGCCTTGAGCAGGTAGGCCATCTGCAATAGTCCCGTGCGCGATGCCCACGCATCACCCGACATTCCACCGTGCGCCGCAAGTTTCTGTTGCATCTCCGACATCTCTTTACGCTCTCGTCCTGCCATGAGACGTCGCATGTCCGCACACTGGGAGCACCCCGGCTTACTAACGTGAACCATAGGCCCGACCACGCCCTCGCCAAACGAAACGAAGCCTCGCAGCCAAGGGATGCCGGTTGGTCGCAACACCTGTTCCGCCTTTTGGTGAACGGAGGGATTCCAGGCATCGTGCAACACCAGAACCAAATCAGTCGCTTCTGATACTCCTGCCTCGAAATCGGTATGTCGAACTACCTGGTATTGGGCGGACAGTTCTGTGCACGCCAGGTCCGCCAACAATCCTTCGCCGACAACATCCACGACAGTACTCACCCGGTTTCCTCCTCTCGTAACAACACACCGAAAACCCCTGCCAGTTCCTCTTTTAAAAATGGTTCCAATAGTAGTTCGAACACGAAAAGCCGCTTGCCGTTCCGTTCCAATGACTCCATGGCGGACTGCAAGACCTCGGTTTGTGCCGTCTCTTCACATACAGGGATTACTAGGTTTAGCGGCACCCTTTCTTCCAGAAGCAGGGACGAAACCTCAAACGCTTCCGTCGTGAGGCAAGCCCCTTGGTTTTGTGCCTTCGTAAGCGCCTGTTGTAACGCAGTCCGCAACGCCATTGTTTTATTCAAGCCTACACTACCATACCAGCGACCGTTCGTACCAACCCATACCACAGGGAAACCGGATACTTCCTCCCCCAAGCCGATTATCGGTGCTCCCTGCTTCGTAGTCAGTGCCTGCAAATAAAAGCGGCAGCGTTCATCTTCTACGGCACTCAACTGCACGCGGGAGGCAGATTTCTTCTGATTGACCTGTTGCTTGCTCAGCTCCTCGACCAAACACCTTTGCAACCCGCGGCAAACGCCTTCCGCAAACGTTTCCCCCGCTCCGACGCCGACAAATTCTTGTGGTTCTACCATGCTAACCTCTACTTCCTGAAGTGGAGTTAGAGTCGGAACGAGCACATCGACCATTCGTGACACATACGCTTCAATCCCTGCAAGACCTGCTTCTCGCCGTGCCTCCTCATGCGTCAGACCTGTACAGACTATGTTAGGCAATAGCTCAGCCGGTCCCTTCGACAACGGGTCGACTGCCTGAACGCGGCACTGAGCCAACGGCAGCTGCTTTAAATCCTCCTCCCCCCAAATATGGAAAATGCCTGATTCCTCTGATGTCAACTGGTTAAAGTAAAGAAGCAATTCACTCGGCTCACCTCTGCTGACGCCCCGTTCGAGCCGCATATCGAAATCTTCAACCCATTCAGCCGATATCCGTCCTGTCACCAGTGGGTGAGGTATGAACGAATGCCAATTTCCTTCCATCGTATCCAAATCAAGCAGGAAGAATTGATTCTTCTGTTCCACTTCGTTCACTGTTCCTGTAACCTGTTTAAACAATTCAAACACGATCACATTGGCCAACATCGCTCCCGCTATGTTAGAGTAGGCGGATAATTGTTGGTCTTTATAAAACGCAGTATGGTGTATGCGGCGCCACGCAGACTCCCAGCAGCCCTCAAAGTCCGGATGAACTAACGGACCCGCTAGACCCATCTGCTGCAGGCATATTGCTGGGAGTAACATCTTCTTCTCTTTCCTGCAAACCGAATGAAGAACCCGTAGTTCCTCAACATCTCCCTCCTGCGATACATACAAAATTGAATCAAACGGCTGCACAATCTCCCGCCATGAACTCACACACTCTTTATGCAAGGTGACCTCCTCTATCGCGACCTCGGGGTCTGTTTTAAGAGCATGTACCGCCAGTTCCTCCAACCGCCGCCTATTGGTTGGTACCGAGTCTGTGATTAGAACATGGAATTTGGGTAATCCGGATTCAATCAAAGCAGAAACCAACGAAACAAAAAAAGGACCAGAGCCAACTGCCAACACTTTGGCCTGACGATAGGCTTGAAAACGGTAAGCACCAGAATCGCATAAACTGTCCACAAATTCAATTTGAGAAGCATGCTTTTTTAGAAGCTGGTCCGACAATTGATGCGGGCGGTGTTGGCTCACATCCTGAACAAACCCGTTTCGATACAGCACTCCTGCAATCTCATACACCCGATCCCGGTATGGCTCAGGCAAACCGTCTGTCAAATCCCTCAATGTGTACTCCCCGTTGAACATCGGTAACAGCTTCTCAACCCACTGATCAATTGAACTGCCTTCCATACGGAACGAACTTAAGTTGTTGCGAAAGTACACACTGCTATTTGGATCAGGGAGAAAAAACGTGTCCCTTTTCACTTTCAGACGCATAGAAGGGATCAAATTTGTCATTCCGCTCCTCCTTACACGTGATTTATTCTCAAATCTGTAGAATCACGTTTACTATCATCCTATGTGCCGCAATTTGTCTCTTATGTCTAATGTTAAAGTGAAAAGCCCCTGCGCTTATGCAGGGGCAGCCTCTTGTTAGGGTTTACGTAAGAAAACTAGAACTATTAACCTCCGCAACGACCACCGCAACGAGAGCAGCTAAAGCAATTAGAACAACGGAAGCAACTAAAGCAGTTAAAGCAGTTAAAGCAACTAAAACAGCGAAAGCAATTAAAGCAGCTAAAGCAACGACCAAAACAACCACCAAAACCGCCACCGCATTGTCGAGACTGATCAATATAGTACTGGTTTTGGTCCCAAGGAACTGCCTCGTTCGCCTGGAAATCGCCAATATTCAACATTTGAAGTTGGCTTTGGAAATCATTCATTTTCATAACCTCCGTAAATTAAATTAACAAAGTGTGCCAGCAACACGACAGGGGAACAGAACCTAGATAATCAGAAAAACAACTGTGTACTAGGTGAATCCACTAGTACTTCGATCGAATCTTCTCCCCAACAAAATATGAACTATAATTGGGTATTGTTACTGTTTCAAATGCCTATTTTTATTGGGTCTCCGTAAACACCGTTCATAACGGAAACAGGATGATCACATTATTAATAAGGCGTCAGAGCACAAATGTAAATACCGAGACATGCTGAAAAAATCTGTGACTAAGGTGGCAAGCCAGATGCTGCTTCTGGGACTAGCTGTAGCTAATAAAGAGAAAGGAGAACTGAGGATTCTCTCAAAATAAACACGACAGAAAATGTGCTTAATGTCCGCCTTGATTACCGGGTGAAAACTATACAAGGAACATATTTCAAAAAATTTGCGTCTGCGTCATTGATGATTTGGTTCATCAGGATGTATACTAAACAAAAAAAATCCTACCGATGTTTCGATAGGCTCTGGACTCATTATTACATCCTTTATTTATCTTTCCTAACAAGTAGTGAATTGTAGGATCGGGAAGTCGGTGTTGCGAGTCCATTGCTCAATAACCAACAATAGTCCAGCTTCATGGGGATATGTGTACTGAAAAATTAAAACTTCATTCCAATAGTACAGTAGTTTTTCAATGGGTTAGTTCATTACTATTTTTTTGATTATTTCTCCGATGGTTACTCCTATGAGCATGCTAAACAAAGTGCCGATTAAATAATATTCTGCAAATGATTTATCTTCAAACTGCTTGAATCTTGTAAGAGTTTTAAATCCCCCTAACAGTACTAAACCTTGATAAGCACCGAGAAAAACGAAAATGGCTATTAAAATTCTCTCGAAGATACCTATATATTTTCCTACGGAGTTGTTATCTGCCTCATTGAAATTCTGAAATTGGATTTTTATGCTTCTCTTTTCGTTTTCACTAGCTGAAAATTCCCATGTCCGTTCAACCGTTATATTTCGATTTAAAGCATTTATTTGTGATTCTATTATTGATAAATATTCACCTTGTTGATGATCTTCTATACTTGCTGTGATTTCTGGATTCATATTTAATTCTTTCTTTATGTCCTTAAAGAACTCAGCTATTAAATAACTACTGCCCCATGTTAGTAGTATTAATAAAATTGCAACAGAAGTGATTTTTGTTGTTAAACTTATAGTTATTGCGTCTTGATAAAAATCAATAACTAAACTGGCTATTTCATTAATTGAAAAGACGTAGTTAAAAAATTTTAGGACCATATATATAGTTAAAATATGTACGGTTTGATCCAGTAAAAAAAGTATCGTTCTTTTTTCAAGCAAAAAATAGAATATGTTTTTTCTCCAGGATTCATCATTTTTAGTGTATTCTATCATTTTCTCATCGTATTTAATTTTCAATAGATCAATAAAATAATGTACAAAACAAATAATGATAAGAGCAAATACCAGATTTATTTTGATATTTCCAAATAAAACCAGTAACATAACACCAATAATAAAATGGTGTATTATATGAATAAAAATTCCTTCATTAAAAACTCTATTACTATTGTCCTGTTTTTTCTTGATAATCGAATCGGTTTGAATAATAAAATCAGATAAACAATGCGCCAATACAAATATTAAGAACATGATTATCATATTACTTATTGATTCCTTTCATTTTCATATAAAATATTTATTAAATTGATTAGATTTTCTTCTGCTTCTTTTACAATATTGTATTCAGCTCTGTTAAGTAGTTTACTTATATTGGATTCGGCATTGTTTATGTCATAGTCTAAATTTAAGCCTATTTCTTTATAATTCTTATCTGGATTGTTCTCTATTAATTCTATTGCTTTATTTTGTTTTTCTGTTCTTTTTATGACTTTCTCAATGATAAAATACAATAAATAATTTATTGCCATATAATGATTGAATTTATGACCAACCAGAAATAAAAACAAGAAATTTTTATCTAAGGTTTTTAAATGAGCTATTTTTTTGCTATCTTTAAGAATTTTTATTGCATCAGCTGAATTCCAAATCGCCTTTCCATTTACTGTATTTGGGTCAATAAGATTCTGGTTAAATATATCATCAAAACCTACGCCGACATACAATGGTACCTGGTGTGTTTTTGATAATTTAAATAGATCTTTAAATACACGATATCCTTTATCAAAGTCGTGTACTACGCCAAAAATTTCATCTCCGGCTCTGACTGTAAATTTAGTTATTATTTCATTTTCATATTTAAGATTAAGTTCATTAGCTATATCTACAAGTTCCTTGTGTTTGCTTTTGACTCTGGAGTCAATGACATCCGCTGATATACAAACACATTTTTTAATTATTTTATCTTCCAATTCGAATCCCTCTGTTTCATTGAAATCTTATAAAATTGTTGCTATACATCGAATTATACACATACTGGGAGCTATGTACACAAAAAATATTACCGGAAAATCCGGTAGGTTTCAATACTTACTGGATTTTCCGGTAAGTTTCAATACTTACTGGCTTTTCCGGGTGGCTTCGTCATATTAATTTGAAGAAATGGTTTTTTGGAGGATAAATCTATATTTATTTCTAATCATAGTTCTTATCATCCTTAATATTAAAGAGCAATAGAGACATTATGCGTCTATATCACGTTATCATCTTCCGGTATTTCCGATCAATGAATTGAATGTCTGAGACTAAAGCAAGGTATTTTTGCTGTTTAGATGATAATTCCCACTCCAATTCTTCCAAAATATCATAGTAATCCACATAATCACTGCTTTCAACTTTGTGATAATATTTTATTAATATTGCTTCAAGCACATCGTCGACATTATCTTTCAAAATTTCATCAGCAATCACAAACGGCGATTCGCCACGAAAGATGAGTGGAGTAAGCTCGAAATCCGTGTTCATCGCATACCCATTTCCAACATGTTCGAAAAAAAGATATCCTTCTGCTAACCAAAACTTTTACCTTTCTTTGTCCTGTCCACTTACCCCGTAATGGGATCATATGTTGGCTTTTCTTCTCCAGCCCTTCGCGTTTAAATTACTTACTAAAATAAGTGCATTCATAAGTGATACTCCTTGGGCATCAGGGCGGTCACTACAGCACCACTCCCCCTTTACTTGAATGGTTGAACTAGGGCAAAATGAGCGTTCATAACACCTGTTATTCTTCATCATCAGTCACCTGGTACGCCATACCCAAAAAGATCATTTGACTGTCGATTTCCTGGTCATCAGCATTTCTTGTTACATAAGAATAATTCCCATATTGGTCTTGTTCGCGGGCTTTAGCATTATCACTTAGTTGAATTGTTAGCATTTTTTTCAGCCGAGCCTTCAGCTCATCGTTGATAACAGGAAAGGCAATTTCAACACGTTTTTCCATGTTGCGCGTCATTAAATCAGCGGAGGAAAGGATCATTTTTTCTCGGCCATTGTGATGAAAGTAGTATATTCTGCTATGCTCTAAATAACGGCCAACAATGCTGATGACCCGGATATTGTCACTAACCCCTTCGATCTTCGGACGCAGGCAGCAAATTCCCCGCACAATAAGATCGATCTTGACTCCAGCCCGTGAAGCTTCATACAGCTTGACGATTATTTTTTTGTCTGTGACTGAATTCATTTTCAGAATGATCCTGCCGTTCCCAAATTGCTGATGGTACTCTATTTCCTGGTTAACCAGTCGAATTAAATATTTACGAATATCCATAGGGGACACATAAAAATGCTGAAAATCCGGTTTTTCCATAAAACCGCTTAAATAATTAAAAAAATTTGTCGCATCTATCCCGAATTCAGGATTTGACGTTATTAATCCTAAATCAGTGTAAAACTTTGCTGTCTCTTCATTATAATTTCCGGTTGCCAGGTGGACAAAGCGTTGAATGGTTTCATTCATTTTGCGGACAATGAGCGTGATTTTACTATGCGTCTTCAAGGACGTTTTCCCGTAAATAACATGGCAGCCTGACTTCTCGAGTTCCTTTGCCCAATGTACATTATGCTCTTCATCAAACCGCGCTTTCAGCTCAACAAGAACAAGCACTTGCTTCCCATTTTCAGCCGCCTTTTTTAAATTTTCGATTATTGGGGAACTTGCACTGACCCGGTAAAGAGTTTGTTTAATGGCCAGCACATTTGGGTCCTCAGCGGCACACCTGACTAAATCTATAACAGGCTCAAACGATTCATAAGGATGGTGCATTAAAATATCTTTACTTGCGGCAATATCAAAAATATGTGGCTGTTCCCCGTTTGTATTCTGGATAAGATCCTGCGGAGGCTGGGGCATATACGTTTCAAAAATGAGATGTTCCTTGACGGGAGCAATTTGTTTGTAAAAACTGAATAAAAACGTTAAATCAAGAGGACCGTTGATAAAATAAATATCCTTTTCATGTATTTCCAATTCATCTAATAAATAAGTTAATATTTCAGGATCAAAAAAGTCTTTGGCGACTTCTAAACGGACGGTCGCTCCCCACTTTCTCATTTTCAACTCTTCTTCAATTTCCTCTAACAGGTCTCTGGCGCCCTCTTCGTGTATTTCCAGATCTGCGTTTCTGGTGATGCGAAATTGAGTCACTGATTCAACATGTAAGCCATGAAACAGTTTATGTACAAAGTGGCTTATCAAATCTTCAATTAATACAAATTGTTTGATGCCATTTTCTGCTTTGTTTGGAACTTCTACAAACCGTGCGAACCCTCTTGGTACTTGCACAATTGCTAATTTTATTATGTCAGTTGATAATTCATCCTTTTCGGAAAGAACAATGGCGATATTCATGCTTCTATTGGCCAACAAAGGAAAAGGCCGGTAAGCATCAATTGCCATCGGTGTTAAAACAGGAAAAATAACTTTGTCAAAATGCTGTTCCAGGTACATTAATGAATCGTGTTCAAGTTCCTTGATTGAAAGAAAGGAAATATTCTCTTTTGCGAGTAGCGGTAGTAGTTGCTTGAAAGTGAGGTATTGTCTGCACACCATTTCATGCGTAAATTTCGTAATTTCAGTTATTTGTTCTTTCGGTGTTAATCCCGCTTTATTTTCTGGCTTCATATAGCCTACTTTTATCTGATCCTTGAGACCGGCTACCCGAACCATATAAAACTCATCGAGATTTGAACTGAAAATCGCCAGGAATCTGAGCCGTTCAAGCAACGGATTCCGTTCATCCATTGCTTCTTCCAAAACTCGGTTATTAAACGCTAACCAACTAAGTTCCCTATTATTAAAAAAAGCAGGTTGATTTAAATCGATTTTCTGTTGCAAATTGATCACTCCCTTTTCTAATGGGGATATTTTCAAATTTCTTTCACTTAAAGTTAAGTTTGCCATTTAAAATGCAAGCTGATGCTTTTCCCCAGGGCTTGTTCCAAATGCTTGACCTGTTTTCCTGCTGCCTGTTGCTCCACTTTCCAGCTCTGATCGCACAACAGCTCCATATTAATATTATCTTTTCCGTGTATAAAACGTACATCCTGTATAATGTCTCTTTTTGTACTGCTTAAAATGAATGAAAACTTTAGTATTGCTCCAAGGATCTTTATTTTCTGTTTGTCTTCATTAGTAAACCAATCCCGAAAAGGATTAATATTCTCCTTAAAAGACTTTTTTGAATGATAAGAAGCCAATAAAGCCAGTTTTATCCTGTCACGATGGGAAAGTCCGTCAATATTACGGATCGACAACAGATAAAATGTATGCGCAGTGGCTGAATCTCTTTCAAAAAACTCGCCCAATTTATAAATAGAGCTGGCATTTCTTAGATCTTTTAAATTATCCTCATTCAATTCAACCATTTCCTCGTTACGGATAGCGTTAAAGATTTTCTCAGCGGTTTTAGCGGCTTGAGTTCTTTTCTCCACATCCAAATCATACTCAGTTGCCATTTGATAAAGGCTTCTCTGAAGCGGCTGTTGACTTGAGTCTATGCTCCCTTCATTGATGAGCTGCTGATATAAAACTCCGTCCCTGATTCCTGTTCGGCTAATTTGAAAAAATGGTGCATTTACAATCTGATAAAGTGCCAGAAATACTTCAATTGCAGGAATGATAATGTCTGACCGTTCTTTCGAAAGCCCTTCGACACGTTGGATTTCTTCATAGGTTAACAAAGATAATTTTTCTTGCACCGTCAATATATCTTGTTGGTTAATCTCATATTGATGGATGGAATCAATCGGGTAGTTCTTGATTGCCTGGTCGATTTTCGCTATATTTCTGGCGCTTCCGCCAATACCAATAACCGGCAGCCGGCAATTTTTTAGCCAATCAATTTGCTGAAATGTAGTTTGTAAAAATGAAGACAGTTGGGATAATTCTTCGGATGTAGGAATCTTATCTTTTATAAATTGTTGTTTTAAACTGATTACGCCAAAAGGAAAACTATGGGTGTGGACCATTTTTCGGTTTGAGAACAGGGTAATTTCCGTGCTGCCGCCGCCAATGTCAATCGTTATTCCATCCTTCAGATAAGTAGCGTGAATGACACCGAGAAAACCATAATACGCTTCGGATTCTCCTGGCAACACTTCGACAGAAAACCCCATTTTTTTATGTATCAATTGTTTTATTTCGGACTGATTTTGCGCTCTTCTTATCGCGGCGGTGGCAACCACTTTTATTGATGTGACCCTATGTAAAGCGACTACTTCTTTAAAAACACTTAAAGTGTCCAACAAAATATTAAGACCTTCGGAGGTTAATATTTGCTCACTATTCAGATAGTTTTGCAGGCGGGCTGAAACCTTAATATTCTCAATTTCCTTCAAAATACTTTCCGCTTTATGATTGTAAATAGTCAGTCTAATTGTGTTAGAGCCTATATCAATTACGGCTAATATTCTTGCCATGTTTATCATCCTTGCTTGTTTATTGTTCTCTACCTGAAGAAGGTTTGGGTTTTTGTTTCCCTTCGATTTAGCGCTTCGCAGATATATACCTTTAAGATACCCAATGACGATCATTTTGAAAAGCAGGATTAAGTCTTTATGAACCGTGCTGTATCTGCCCTACCAGCCTTTATTCACTCTTTTTAAAAATTACCTGCCTGCGCCATCTTCCAAATCTATAATACAGATACGCAATAATGCTGCTGATGACAAAGCTTATACCCATACCCAATGCGATCCCTTTGTCCCCGAACATCCCGGCAAACCAATAGGTTAAAGGGTAGCGAAGCACCCAGAAGGAAATGACGTTTAAGATCAGCACCTGGAACATGGCTCCTGCGCCTCGGACAACACCGTTCAGGATAAAATTGATTCCAAGAAACGGGTAGAAAAACGCAACCAATTTCAAATATGTGGTCCCAAACTCCAGGGCCGCTGCTTCCTGAATGAACAGCCTGATGCTTACACGTGCTAACAGGAACGTGACGGCAGAAATAAGAAACATAACTGCTAGATTATACAGCGTCCCATATAGGGCGATTTTATGGAGTCGATCCCAGCGATTAGCCCCGATATTCTGCCCGGCCATGCTGTTGACGGCTGTACCGAGTGCCATCGCCGGAATCATGATGATACTGTCGAGCCGCTGCGCCGCTCCAAACCCGGCGACAACATCAGCACCCAGTGAATTAACTACGCTCATGATCGCCATCACTCCTGCTGAGATAACCACCATTTGCAGCCCGGCAGGAATTCCAAGCTTTAGAATGATGCCAACTTCTTCTCTTCGGGGAATTTTGGGAAGCGTAAAAGGTGCCAGGCATAGACGCAAAATATAAGCCAATCCGTATAGGAAGGCAATTCCCTGGGATAGAATTGTCGCGTATGCAGCGCCGTCAATTCCTAATCCGAAAACTTTAATAAAAACTGGATCAAGGACTGCATTTAAGACGACAGCAACAACAACGAAATAGAGCGGAGTTTTGCTGTCCCCGAGCGACCGCAGCACAGTGCCAATAAAGTTATACCCGAACAAAAATAAAATCCCAAGAAAATTGATTTGCAAATAGGATGTCGCTTCAGCCACCATTGGTTCCGGTGTATCGAGCAGCAACAAGATCTCTTTGGAAAATACAAACCCAATTGCACCCAGCATTAATGACAATATTGTCTGCAAAACAACAAACGCATTTAGATAATTTTTTAAACCTTCTTCGCTGTCTTTCCCTTTTTGTTGGGAGAGGATCGTCAATGAAGCGTTGTTAATCCCGATAATAAAAGACAAGACAGTGAAAATAACCGTCGCGGATACGGAGATGGCTCCAAGTGCGTTAGCCCCGAGGAGATTTCCGACCCATAGACTGTCGATAAATTGATATGAAACCTGCAGTATATTTGTCAGCATAATCGGTGTTGAAAAAACAATCAGCTGCTTATAGATGCTTCCAGTCGTAAAATCATGCTGTGCCATGTAATTCACCTGTTTCCTCGATAAATACATCTTCTATTATTACCCTTTCATTCACCAAGGGCTAATATTTTGTTTTACAGTAGCTTATAAGTATTTAAAGAACAATGCCGTACATAACATTTATTCGTTTTTTTCGTGTTCAATGAAAAAAAGAGTTGCCGCAGCAACCCCCGCTATAAATTATATTTACAGCTTTATACTTTCCAGTGCTTGCTTAACCGTAGCAAATGTCTGAATAGATGACATGTCAATACCTGCAATTACGACTGTTTGTGCTAATTTCGGCCGTAGACCTGTCACAATTGTGTGTATCCCAAGCAAACGGAGAACGTTTTCGATTTGATATAGGTATTCTGCAATTTCTGCGTCAATTTTCAAAATTCCGGAAAAATCGACAATTAAGTAATCAATGTTTAGTTCGCTAATTCCCAGTCAGGAATATCTGCATGTATTTTTTCAAGTACATATTCAACAATTTCAACAGCTATTTCTTCTGCATTAACTATTAAGTAGTTTCCAACACTAGCAATCGAATTCATCTTTTTCTTTATTCCCCTAGTCTTTTTTTTAATTATAACCTATAAGCTATACAACTCTGCATAAAATAACATGTTTTGATGATAATTTATAATTTTCTATTAATAGAATGAATTTCATAAAGCAATTCTTTAATTGAAAAACGAACATTGACTTAGAATTGATAGTCATCGGCATTCCAAGATGCTATTACTATCTTAATCCTTTACCACATAAACCCTCTCTGGTCGTCCAACCGTTCCATAAGCTAGATCGGCTTGGACCTTTTCTTCAGACATGAGATGTTCAAGGTATCTTCTCGCTGTGGTCCGGCTTACCCCAATTTCTTTCGCGACAGTTTCGGCTGTTAAACCGGAATTGACTTTGCCAAGGACTTCTAATACTTTATCCAAAGTGAGCGGATCGATTCCTTTTGGCAAAAACGATTTGTCGCTTCCGCTACCATCGATGTCTTTCCTTAGAAGCTTGTCCACTTGTTCCTGTGTGACTAGTAAACTTTCTTTGCTTAGCTCATGAAGTTTGGTGTGATATTCCTTATATCGGTTTAGGGATTGCCTAAACCTTTCGAAAACGACAGGCTTGATGATGTAATCAAAGATTCCTATACTAACAGCCTCCTGAACCTTATGTATTTCTTTTGTAGCGGTGATCATGATGACATCTATTTGTTTTGTTTGCTGCTTCGTCTCTTTTAATAGATCGATCCCGTTCATGTCTGGAAAGTAGACATCCAGCAGAAGAAGATCCGGTTTTATAATATCAATAAAGCTCTTTGCTTCCATGTAACTGGCCGCAATCCCTATCGTTTGGAACCCATCAATCTGTTCAATAAACCGCTTCTGGATTTCTGCGATCCTCAGGTCATCCTCGACGATCAAAACTTCAATATTCCGGCTGTCCTTCATTTAGTTTACCTCCTTTTTTCGGTATAGCAACAGTAAAGATCGTTCCCTCTCCCAGCTTGGAAGAAAAGCTGATCGATCCACCTAATCTTTCTATCGTGTTGTTCACAAGGCTTAGTCCAATCCCGGCGTTGCCATGTATGTTTTTCGTCGTAAACCCTTCCTGAAAGATTTTTCCGTTGTTTTCGATGGCTATTCCCCCGCCATTATCTTCAACCTCGATGATCAACTCCTTGCCAAGGTCCGTCAGGAATAAAGAAACTTTCTTGTCTTCGAGTCTATTCTCGCGTACAGCTTCAAAGGCGTTATTAATCAGGTTACCAATAATTGTGACCAATTGGTCCCTGCTTATGTCGACGGGAACATCTGTAAAACTGCTCTCCCGGTCTACGGAAAAATTGATTTTTAGCTCGCTCGCCAAACTGATCTTCCCTAAAATAAACCCTGCCAGTATAGGATCAGGTATTTCTTTCATAAGGAAACGAATGAATCCTTGGGCTACATCTACTTCTTTTGAGATAAAATCAATCGCTTCTTTATAGGAACCTAGCTGAATCAAACCAAGCAGGGTGTACATCCTGTTTGAATACTCATGGGTTTGTGCACGCAACCCTTCGGCGTAGGCCTTTACATGGGATAGCTCCTGTAAAAGAGATGAGAGCTCAGATTTATTTCTCATGCTTGCTACTGCGCCAATCACTTCACCGTGTTTATCTAAGATTGGGACACGGTTTGCAAGAAAAACCTCTCCGGCAATCATGAATTCACGGTCATATTCAGCTTTTCCTGAGCTGACTACATCAAGAAGATGAGTATGTTCAATGATGTCTTCTATTCTTTTGCCACGGAGAATGGTGGTAATTGGAATATTCATAATTCTGTGTGCTGTCTCATTCACAACGGTAATCCGGCCTGCAGTATCGATGGCTATAATCCCTTCATGAATCGATTCCAGTATTGCATGCTTTTCCTGATACATCCAGGCAATTTCATTCGGTTCGAGTCCGAAAATCGCCCTTTTGATATTTAGAGAGATTAATAAAGCAGAGAGCAACCCCCCTACTAAAATGATCATTGTAGTGATAAAAATTTTACGCTGTATTGCTGAAACTTCCTTTTCGATATCTGTTTGTAAATACCCGACAGACACGACCCCGATCACTTGATCCCCGCTCATGATCGGAGCTTTGCCCCTTAATGACGGTCCAAGAGTGCCCGTTGATTCTGAAATGACCGATTTCCCTTTAAATACACGGCCATTATCTCCTCCCACCATTTTTTGTCCAATCCTCTCAGGGTTTGGATGGGAATAGCGAATTTCCTCCCTATTACCGACAACGATAAATTCTGCTCCGACCTGTTTCCGTATTGTTTCGGCGATCGGCTGGATGATAAAGGCGGGATTTTCTGACTGAAAAGCCCGTTCAATTTCCGTCATACTGGCAATCGTTTCAGCAATTGCTAATGCTTTCGTGCCTATATCATGTTCAAGGTTGGATTCCATGATGTTTTTAAAAGTATATTCATATACCACACCCAGGAAGATAATCACAATGCTGATTCCAAGCATTAGTTTGGTATGTAAACGCATCCAATCACCTCTCTTTTAATCATATAGAAAAAAACCCCTTGAAAAAAGGAGTTTTTTGCGGCAGTTTAATATAAATAATCTTAAGCTTCTTCATTGACGATGACCTGTTTGCCTCTCATTTTTAAAATCATTGGTACTACAAGCCAGAGGGCGGTTACCAAAAGAAATGCAAGGGAAATCGGCCGGTCAAAGAAAATTCCGTAGTCCCCATTTGAAATGGTCAACGCTCTGCGAAGGTTGTTCTCTATCATGGGCCCTAAAACAAGACCAAGAACAAGCGGAGCAATCGGGCAATCATTTTTGCTGAAAAAATACCCCAGAACACCGCACGCCAGCAATAGCAGCAAATCATTGGTCGACACCTGGACGGCATAGACGCCAAAGATGGAAATGGCAATGATAATCGGAATTAAAAATTGCTTTGGTGTCTGGATAATTTTTGCAAACACTTTGACGAGCGGAAGGTTCAGAATCAACAGCATGACGTTTCCTATGAACATGCTCGCTATCAGGCCCCAGGCGACCTGCGGATGGTCTTCGAACAATAATGGACCTGGCTGAACATTGTACATCATCAGGGCTCCCATCAAGATTGCTGTCGTACCTGAACCTGGAATTCCTAAAGTGAGCAATGGGATCATCGCTCCACCGGACGCTGCATTATTTGCTGATTCAGGTGCTGCGACACCAGCAATCGCTCCTTTTCCAAATTTCGCTGGATTCTTTGAAAGTTTTTTTTCCATGATATATGAGAAGAAAGAAGCCAGGGTTGCACCTGCACCTGGCAGTATCCCTATAAAAAATCCTAAAAGAGAGCCGCGCGCAATGGGTGCTGCCGACTCCTTCAGTTCTTCTTTAGAGGGAAGCAAATTATTAATTTTCGCAACCTCACCGTTGTCCTCATCTTTTTCAAGGATTGTCTTGAAGACTTCTCCGAGCGCAAACAACCCTACTGCTATCGTCAGAAATTCTATGCCCTGGTACAGCCATGGTACTTCAAAGGTGAAACGTGCCATTCCTGAAACATTATCAATGCCAATCGTCCCAAGCAGCAATCCTGAAACTGTCATAATCAGCGCCTTTGTGACTGATTTCCCTGCTAATCCACTGACAGCGGCAAGTCCCAGGAGCATAAGGGAAAAATATTCTGCCGGGCCGAATTTCAGCGCTACGTTCGATAATGGCTTGGCCAGGCCAATTAAGGCCACCAGCGTAAAAATTCCCGCAACGAATGAACCAATAGCCGCGATTGATAACGCGCTGCCTGCCCTTCCCTGTTTCGCCATTTGGTATCCATCCAATGTCGTCACGACCGAAGAGGACTCACCTGGTGTGTTTAGCAAAATAGAAGTTGTCGAACCTCCATACATGGCCCCATAATAGACTCCGGCAAGCAAAATAATGGCACTTGTGGCAGCCTGTTCCGGCGGCAGGCCTCCCGTTATCGAAGCTGTAACGGGAATGAGCAAGGCAACTCCACTCATTGGGCCAATCCCCGGGAGAACGCCAACTGCAGTCCCAATTAACACACCGACGAACGCAAAAATCAAATTATACCAAATGAATGCTGTATCAAAACCTTGAATTAAGTAATCGATTGTTCCCATCAGCAATCCCCCCTTCCAATACTAAAACCAGACAGGCCACCCCGGAAGCGTCCCTTTCAGCACTTCAACGTACAAGTAATAGACCAACCCAGAAAAACAGGCCGATATAATAAGGGATGAAATCACCTTTGTACGTTCCATTGTCTGACAGCACACAAACAGAAAAAGAAAAGTCGTGATCACATACCCGATTGTTTCCAACGTTAAAATATACAACAATGTTGCTGTAAGAATGATGAGAAAAGGCTTGTATTCCCTTTTTTCCTGTTTTTCCGCATGTGAAGCGGTACCTTTTGCTTCAAAAAACAAGCGGATACTTAATAAAACTAGCAATAGTCCTAAAAAGAACGGAAAAATATCAGGCCCTACTACACTTCCATATGCCGAACTCGCAATCCCCCTGCTTCCAATCATAAAAAGCACTCCGACAGCCAGAAACAAAATGGCTGCAACACGATCAAATTTCAACTCCATAAGTTTATCCCCCTGCTCGTTGCAAATTCCTCTTCCTACTTTTTAATGATAGCGTGAGGTGAACCGCAGTTGACATTTAAGGGGAGGACGTTCCCCTTAAATGATTATTTTTCCATACCAAGAGCTTCTAACAGTTGCTGTACTTGTTTTTCCTGGTCATCCAAAAACTTCTTGAAGTCTGCACTGTTCTTATAGTCTAACTCCCATCCCTGTGTTTCGACTTCCGTCTTCCATTCATTTGAGTCTACTAATTTCTCAATAGTCTTTTCCCAATATGCTTTTGCTTCCTCAGACATTTTTTCCGGTCCGAATACTCCGCGCCAGATTGTAAACTCCGCGTTAATTCCCTGCTCTTTTGCTGTTGGGATATCTTTAAAGTCTCCTGCCAGCCGTTCCGGTGAAGTGACGGCCAACACCTTGACATCTCCCGCCTTTAAAAACTCTTTGACACTTGAAGCATCCGTGCCAATCACATCCGCATTGCCGCCAAGCAAGGCAGTGATTGCTTCGCCGCCGCCATCATAAGAAACATATTTAATCTTCGTTGGATCAATTCCGTATTCATACGCTGGAAGAATGGATACAAGGTGGTCCATCGATCCTGGTGCAGATCCACCAGCAAATGTAAGTTTCTGAGGATCTTTTTTCACTTCCGCCAGCACAGATTCCAAATTACTGAATGACGAATCTGCTTTGACAACAATCGCTCCATAATCCTTCGTAAGCTGCGCCAATGGTGTCGTGTTCTTGTAGCCATATGGACTGTTTCCTTCTTTTTTTAGATTATTGATGATGATGGGCGGTGAGTTTACAAATAGCATATCGTTATTTTGTACTTGCTGGGTCGCATATTCCGCCATAAAGACAGCACCCCCGCCACCCGGTTTGTTTTCTACTGTCATAGGCTGTTCAACCAGTTTTGTTTCGCTTAAAACTTTTACAAACGAACGGGCCGTTAAATCCCAGCCTCCTCCCGCTCCTGATGGGGCAACCACCGTAATCGCCTTATTCGGATAGCCTGTCTTCTCCTCACTTCTTTGAACCTTGGCCGACGGTTCATCGCTGCTGCATGCCCCCAAAGCACCAACCAACGCGAAAGCGAGCATCATTCCTGAAACTTTTTTTATTGTAAACATTTAAATTCCCCCTTTGTAATCGCTTTCTTAATTTTACAAAAGTTAAAACTATTTTAAATATTAATTAAATAAAAAGCATAAAAAACTTAAAATCAATTTTGTTCATAAAGTTCACCCAAGCTTTACTCTGGTTTTTTTATAAAAGAAAAAAGCAATGTCACTCTCTTGTCATATCAGTAAAGACCCGCTCTGCATATAGCAAAGCGGGTCAAGTATTTCATGTGAACTGATTACTGTTCTTCAATAACTAACATATTAGATTCATCAAATTCCCAGTCATCTCCGTATGCAACTTCCCAATAGTAGCATCAAGGTCAGTGAAATATCCGCCATAGCCGCCCCAATCTGTTCTTGTCGTCTCTTTTTTTATTTCCGCGCCAGCTAATTCTGCCTTCTTCAAAATTTCATCCACTTCTTCAAGATATTTCGCATTATAAGCTAATGTAATCCCTGAAAACCCAGGAGCTATCGCAGGAGGCTTGTCTTTATTAACATCTTTAGCTAACTCATATAAAGTTTGATACTTGGAAAAAGTTGATCCGCTTAAACAACTAGAATAAGTACTCAAAATAATCAAAAAATGATAGTATAAAAGAAAAGGGTTTACTTAAGGAGGTGGAAATTTTGGCTTGGGACTGCTATGAAGAAACCCATCAAAATGGAAAAACCTACTTTAACGAGCTTGAGACTCCGATGGGACAATTTTGGGTAAATTTAATCACAAACGTGGACACGGATATAACTCCGTACAGTGTATATCTGCCTACAATTGCAGTGTGTTCTTCGTCAGTAAAAGACCAATTATTGTCGAGGATTAAACAAAAGGTGAACGAAATGGACAGGGCAATACAGCCAGAGTATGTTGGCAGACTTAGCGTTATAGTAATCGAACTGAACGAGATTGACATTGCCAAGAAAGTAATGGAAGAAGTAAAGCAGGTTGTAGAAGATTTTGCTGCAGTTAAAATATAAGACCCAGTGGGTCGTTTTTTTATGTCATTGTTGAACTTATATTGAGTTTTATATGCTCTCTCCTGGCTTTAGCAGCTTTAATCTAAATTATTCTAATATATAGGTATGACTTTCCAATTGTTGTATTTTTACATTTCTTGCTTTTAATAAAGATTTTCTACTTGTCCTTTTTTATGATTTTTTATAGACTAATTTATAGATTTCTAAAAAAAGAAATTATCTGAAGATAATAATAAATAAATGAGGAACAACAATATATTTTCAACCAAATCCTTTTACCGCTCCTTATTGGCGGATTTACAACTGTAACCGTTGCATCTGTAATAGTGGCAAGCATCTTGATGGGAACGTTATAAATCATGTTAAAACCCGGCACATTTTGCCGGGTTTTTGCTTAGAGTATGTTATTTAAGGCATTTTCAAAGACATTAAGTATTCGACCAGCGCCTTTTGTTCGGTCTCAGAAAAGCCATTGTCGGAGTCAACCCAAAATTCATGCCCTTTACCAGTAACTCTAACATCTTGTAAGTGTTGCGATGATTGATTGTTTTTGATAACCTCTTGCCGCAAATCTCGATCAATCAATGCCAGCAAGCTATTTTGCGGATCTGCAGGTTTCCCTTTTAAAATCGTGTTAGCGACACCAGCGTCTTTTAGCGATTGTCCCACTGCTACACCGCCATCGTGCAAATAAGGCGCGCCCCAATACAACCCGATCAGGCTTGGAACTTTATAACCTCCGGGAGATCCATCTTTAGCCCAGGCAAGTTTGATTTGCTCCGGATCAAACTGCTTTGTTGGCACCTTCAATACTTTTGCATTTTCGGGAACGGGTACGGGTGTATTAGGAGCATACAGCCCACTCTCGCCGAACAACGTCTCTGTTTTCCTAAATGCGGCAGCTCTTGTCGGCTCGGTACCAAGCACTTGTGACGATATGACCTGATTGTTTGTGAAATAGTTCCCTGCATGGCAGGAAATGCAGCCTGCGTTTACAAACACACTCCTTCCCTGGTTCGCCATCTCCTTGTTTATTTTCTTCTTTCTCTGTGGCGGTTCAAGTGTATTCTGCCATGCCGCCACACTATTATTTTGCTCATTTACTTTGTGATCCGGCGCACTGACATGCAGGCCATCTGGCGCGACCAGTGTAATTTTTGGAAAAGAAGGCGGTTTAACCATTTGGTTTAAGCCGGGAACGCCCGGGGTTGGATCGATATCTGCGAAAAAGCTCGATGGTTTTTGCCCTTTTTTCGGATCATACCGATATTTTTCGGCAGCGGAATTTTGAAGAATGGTTCCGAGATAAACCTCCGGGTCTATACCAAAAAGAACTTGGCTTGATGGCGCCTGCGCAAGACTATCTGAATTTTGCGCATGAACATTATTGCTGAACGCGCTTAACCCTTTAAACGGGCCAGCCATTGCGGCTCCGCTCCAACTGAATGGGTGATCTCCTAAAGTAAAAGCATCAGGGATTTGAGTCGGATTGCTTTTCATATCAATGGATGAATCAAAATTACCGCGCGGCCATTTTAATAGTGTGCGGTCTACCGAGTTTTCTAACAGATAAGGATCCGGCAGTAATTCTTGTTCGCCACTACTATTAGTGACCGAAGCTGAATTTTCATTTAAGAACTTTTTAAGAGAAGTAACTTCAGAATGAGTAAAATATGAAGCTGTATTAGGAGCAAGTGCCATAATGAGCCCTGTGTTTAAATCTGGATTTGTGACACCTTCCATTACCTGTTTGTTAGTGGGATCAACTGTTGCATGACAGGCAGCACAACTGATTCCTACCCGGATTCTGCCATCAGATAAAGAAACCGGCATCCCCAATGGAGTATTACTCCCCTTCGCAACATCAATGCCGGTATCGATCAATTCACCTTTATTAAAACTTTTATCTCCGATAACAGCAGATTCTGCAAGCGTAACCCGCAAATTTGTCGTGCCTTGTCCTTTCAGAGCTATAATAGCTTTAGACATATTCGCTATCGTTAAAGGGCCATCTACGACACCCATAATATCTGTAAGAAAAACTTCATTACCAAAGGTTTCCTTGTAAAAAGTTTCTCTGCCTAGTTGTAATAAGGAGTCGTTGATTTCCACTGCACCGTTTTCAGCGGAAAGACTGCTTGCTTTATGTTGTTTTTTTAATTCAACCGCTTCTTCTTTAGAAACCATAGTTCCCCATATATCATAGGAACCTTCACTATTTCTGTTTTCAGTCGAAAGTACCTTATTCCTTGCAGGCATATAAGCATATTCAAAATGGATAAACCTGAAAGAAACAATAGAAATAAGGACAATAGCTATTAAAATAACTGTGACAATAACCCATTTTCTGCGCATTAATCGTTTTTCCTCCATGTCAATGTATAATCTTAGTATTAACCCATTTATGGAGAAAAAATAATCGATCGAGATTTATCATGTTTTGTAACTCTGCTCGAATTTGCGGAAATAACAATTAAATTTGGTTATATCTTCTGCCTATACGGCAGCACCCAATTATATCCGTATAAAGGAACTCCGAGTATAATTTTTCTGCTTGGTACGCGGCCTATTGCAAATTGTATCGTTCTCCTTACTTCGTTGATCGGTGCGACAGGGCCTGGCTCACTTATTGCAAACAAAGACTCACCAGCTTCAACCGTGTGAATGAACATATTCGCTCCCCCCATTTTTATCAATACACTTTTTATATACACTATTTTTAAATATGTTCAGTGTTCTGTTGTACAACCCGATTTAGGTCTTTTCATTGCTATCAGCTATTTTCTTCTCCATCCCATCTCTTGAAAAACGGTGAATTCTATTTTGTATTTATCCACCAAATCAATGATTTTGGTCGATAGGAATTGACAAGTAATCGCAAATAATACGATTTTTAAATCAATCACTAAAGCAGTTAAGAAAAATATCGATATGTTAACCCAAAACATTGCTTTCCCTGGAGACCAATTTTTTTGCATGGCAATGATTAGTGCGATGACGACCATCCCTCCGCTCGATGAACCGTACCTGATTAAAATACCAACGCCGATCCCATACAATACTGCACCTAAAACGATGTCTAATCCTATATTTAATTCAGGCATATACCAAAAAGCAGTTACCCAATTCACGGTAAATGAAGTAATTGATACCGAATACATGGTCCGAAATGTCCATTCGTAGCCGAAATATTTAACGGCTAATGAAAGAGCAATCAAATTCGAAAACCAAAGGGCCAGCCCCAATGAAAGGTCCAGAAAAAAATTTAAAAGAACAGCAAGTCCTGCTGCGCCGCCGGAAGGAATCGAATTAGGAAATAAGAATAACGCCATCCCTATTCCCTGAATAACCCCACCGAATGTTAAATAACCATAGGTAAGCACTTGCCGAAAGAATATTGAGCCTAATGATCGATTGTTTCCCTTCGACAACACCATTATTTCACCCGTCTCCAATCGTCTGATGCCTTTTTTACACCTTGTCCATTCTATGAATAAACCAGGCATTTTATGTTTTACTTCTGCTAATTCTTACTTTCGTCGGGAAGGAAGAAATAAAAAACAGGGGTGGATACTAACATCCCCCCTGCTTGTTGATTCTTGATCGCTCACTTTATGTACATTCAATCTTCCTCTTCCATAATTTCTGCAAATGCAGCAGAAACTTTCTCGAACTCCGCATCGGTTTCGATAGCTGAGAAATCACCATCGTCATCAACCTTTAAAAAGAAAACATCAATGTCGCCTTCGTCGTCCTGCTGGAGGTCTTCGACAAAGCTAACTGCCACATACTCAGAGCCTTCAATATGCATCGATCCAAGCACTTCAACCTCCTGCTCCTCGTCATTTTCATCACTGATCGTAAACACTTCGCCCACTTCAATTTTTTCCATGGAATATTCCCCTCTCATTTGAATTAGCTTAACAATCGAGTAAATTTCATAACGTAATAAGCTAAACCGAAAAACGAATGAAGTTGTCTAAACAAAGTATGCCATAGGAAACGATAATACTATCTTATTTAAATAACTGTTCGTTTTCAGTTAATGAATTACTTTATGAAAATCATTCAATCATTATCTTCCCTAAAAGAAACAAAATAATGCTATCTCTACTTAAAATCAAAACAGATTGTTGATTTTGTATTGGGCAAAACTATGTGCCAACTTTTTTTCCATCAGTGAAAAATCATTCATCTTTTATTATAATTGTCTATAGAACCTTTAAGGAGATTTCAAATGGATCATAAAGAGCTGCAAAAGAAAATAATTGAAAACTATCAAGGTGAGGAGAAAATGATGATTCTCGTATTTGCCCAGTGGTGCGTTAATCATGATCTAAACCCTGAAGAGTTATATTTAAGGGCCTATCCAAACCAGTTCGCTAATGTTGCCTTGAAGGAAGCAATAGATTTAACTGTGCCGAAGGATGAGGCTGGAGAAGTTGCTGACGAAACGCTGCTTAATATTTTATCACTGTTTGGCAATGATGAATTAGCATATGTTGTAACCGAGGAAATAAACAAGAGAAAACCAAATTAGTTGTGTACATATAGACTTTAGGTATTAACAAAAAGCCGTTAAAACGGCTTTTTGTTTGGGGAATTTTAGATTATCAGACTGCTCCTAATTGTGTTTACTTTTATTCCAGTACTTTTATAAACTCGCGCAGATAGTCAGGCAGATCCGGCGGACGGCGGCTTGATACGAGGTGCCCGTCGACGACAACCGGCTCATCAAACCATGTTGCACCTGCATTTTCCATGTCGTCTTTTATCCCGGGCGTACTGGTTACATTTTTACCCTGCAAAATTTTCGCTGAAACCAACACCCAGCCGGCGTGGCAGATTTGCCCGATCGGCTTTTTACTTTCGTCCATATGTTGAATCAGTGAGATCACTTCGGGAAAACGCCGGATCTTATCTGGAGCCCAGCCACCCGGTACAAGGATTGCATCGTAATCTTCAGCTTTGATATCACCGTAAGAGTAGTCAGATATGGCTGGCACTCCATATTTTCCGATATACTTTTCTTTTGCCTTTTCTCCTGCCAGATGGACAACTGCCCCTTCTTCTTGCAGCCTAAGAATTGGATACCATAGCTCAAGATCTTCAAAATCGTGATGCACAAGGCTTACTATTTTCTTTCCTTGTAAACGCATGTTTGTCCTGCCTCCTTTTGAAATTTAAAATCGATATTACTTTTGAAAAGATTCGGGTTAGCCAAAGAGATATAATGGTTTGATCCATCAAGAATCTATTATAGCAAAACTCTCCTGCATCTCGTCTTTCGCAGCTTTTTTCACATGTTATTTTTTCTTGGATCACAGTCATAATTTCGTTAAAAAATAACAAAATTCCCTATTGCCAAAACATAATCAGAGGATTATGATAACTAAGGAATTTCATGTCAGTCAGCCCAGGTTTATTTTTATAAATGAAAGAAGATGAAATCAACAATGGCACTTATTAAAAGTGTGAACGATAGTAACGAAAAGTTGAGTATTCAAAATGGAATTGGCACATCGATTGTTTTAAACATAAGTAACAACTATTTTCCGTTGTTCGCAATAAGTGTTTTAGGTGCCACCAATTATCAGGTAGGATTAATAAGTTCGCTGCCTCAATTTATTGGTATGTTTGCGATGCTGATCGGGTCTGTTATCTTAGGCCGGCTTGGACAAAAAAAGAAATTTACCGCATACTCGTTTTTATTTACCCGTCTGTTTTTAGTGGCGATGTTTTTTGTCATTTATATTCCATCTGAATACAGAAGCTGGCTGTTCGTTCTTTTGGTTGGCATGATGAATCTTCCGGGATCATTTGCAAATTTAAGTTGGCAGGCCTTTATTGGCGATATCATTACAGAGAAGAGAAGAAATGATTTTTTTAGCGAGCGGAATAAAATCATTACAATTGTTGGGATGGGCGCCACTTTTTTAATGGGTTTACTCTTGCAACAATTTGATAAAAGCAATCCTGTTCCTTATCAGATCTTGTTTTTGTTTGCCTTTTTTGTCGGCTTGCTTGAAATTTATTATTTAAACAGGCATGTTGAGCCCCGTGTTGAGAAGGAAACGAACAGCAAGTCATTTAAGCTGGGTGTGAATGTTTTTAAACATAAACCCTTCCTGTACTTTCTGGTTTGTGGACTGTTTTTTAATTTTGCCTGGCAGATGTCCTGGTCATTGTTTAATATTTATAATATTAAACATGCAGGAGCGACAGCTTTATGGATTAGTTTAATTGCTGTGGCCAATCAAGTCAGCCAAGTTGTCAGCTTCAAATGGTGGGGCAGAATGGCTGATAAGCACAGCAATGCGAAAATGCTCGTGTTTGTTTCATTAGGAATGGCATCTGCTCCGATATTGACAATTTTATCGACAAATCTGATTTACTTAATTGTCATCAATACTTTTTCCGGATTGTTTGTGTCGGGGACAGTGTTGCTGCTGTTTAATCAGCTTCTTGAAGTAACGGAAGATACAAATCGCAGCAGCTGTATATCCAACTACAATATTTTACTCGCTATTGTTGGATTCATCGCTCCGCAATTCGGTGTGTATATGCTTGAAACAACGACGATGGAAATAGCAATGGGACTCTCTAGTGTTATGAGGGCATTAAGCGCGGTTTTGTTTGTTGCTCTTTACGTTTACTTAAAGAAAAGACATTTCTATGGCGGCCAGTTACAGGTCAACCATCTAACATAAAAAAATCAATTACTTGAATTGCGCAGGCTGTCATGGAAATAGACAGCTTTTTCTATTTCCTATAAAAAAGAGCTGCTTGCATTTTGGGGTCAGGCCCCATGTGTGCCACTGCTAAATTTCCGTTTTTGAATATATATGAGCCTCATCGATAAACAAATGCCCGCAGCCAATAATCCTATCGTCAAGCCGATCCAGTATCCGGTCGCCCCTAATTTGGTATGGTGGGCTAAAATAAAACCAACAGGAAGACAGATAAGCCAATAAGCAATAAGTGTCATGATAAAGGCGATATTTACATCTTTATATCCTCGTAAAGCAGCCTGCGCGGTTGCCTGGATCGCATCGGAAATTTGGAAGAATAAAGCATAGATCAAGAAATGGGCTGTTAACGCAATAACAGCTGCTTCGTTGGAATAAACGCCGGCAACCTCGTAGCGGAAAATAATGACCATTAATCCTGTGCAAAGTGCGATCAACACGGATAACGCAATTCCCATCCAGCTATAGATTTTTGCATCTTGATAGCGCCGTGCCCCTACTTCAAACCCTACTAACACGGTCAAAGCGATCGATATACTGATCGGGATCATATAAAGGAAGGATACGATGTTCAGCGCAGATTGGTATGATGCAATTGTGGTAATATCAAATCGGCTCAACAAAATCGTGACAACGGCAAACATGCTAGTCTCAAAAAAAGTCGACAGCCCCATTGGCACACCGATTTTTAAAATTCCCTTACATTCCGCCAATGAAAAATGATTCATACTTGAGAAGACATTATAAGCGGAAAATGGCTCCTGCCGGGCAATAATCCATGCCGTTACACCTGATAACATCCAATAGGTGATCGCGGTTGAATATCCCGCTCCCGCCCCTCCAAGCTCCGGAAAACCGAACTTGCCGAAAATCAATACATAATTCAAGAAGAAATTAATAGGCAATGAAGCGATGGTGATGATCATAACGATCCTGGTTTTCCCGAGTGAATAAATAAAAGCCCTTAACACATTAAAGATAAATAAGGGAATCATTCCAAAACTTAACGCAACCAAATAATCATGAGCAGTTTGCGCTACACTTGGATTGAGGTCCATGTTTTTTAAAAGCGAATTGAGTGCAAAAATACCAACTATGATAACCAACAGCGCAATCAAAACAGCCAAATAAATACCGTGAGCCACAACAGACGTGATTTCACTGTTCTTCTTCTCACCAAAGCGCTGGGCCGCAATCGGGGAAACGGCAAGCAAAATACCGCTTAACCCGGTAAAGATGGGATTCCAGATCGATGAACCGATCGCCACTCCTGCCAGATCTGCCGGATTATATTTACCTGACATCACCGTATTAAAAAACACCATTGAAAACATCCCAAGCTGGGTGATGAGGATCGGAATTAATAAGATCAATATTTGTGTCATTTTTTCCTTGTTGTTAAATGTTTGATTCATCGAGGGAAACTCCTTCTGGTTTCTGTAAACAGCTTCTACTATTTTACCATGAAGGCCGGAGGTATATATTTATAATTGCTTTGCTGCACGATGAGGCATACCATTATGGATGCATCCTTCTCTTCTTAAGACCAGTGTCCAGTATTTTTAAATCATAATCATTATATTTTTCAGGAATTTGCAGTCCGGATGTGAGCCAGTACACTTCATATTCTTTTGATTCCAGCTCTTCCTTGACCCATTTTCCAATTTCTAGATCATCTTCTATATATAAAATTTTCATACGCGCCCTCCCAGCTTCTCTCATTTCATCTTACAATAGTTATTAAATATCGAGAAGGCATCATTTTCTATAAAAGTAAAAAAGCAGAGAACTCTTTATGAATTCTGCTGCTTATTAGTCGTTCCAAACTACTATCCAAATTAGAACTTAAACTGTCTGGCAATGCTTTGCAATTCTTGTGCGGTTTGGGCCAATGTGACCGTGGCAGCACTGACTTCTTCCATTGAGGCGGTTTGCTCTTCAGTTGCTGCTGCAATCTCCTGAGCGTATTCGCTTGTTTTGACGGTTGTTTCATTGACTCCAACCATCGTGTCAACTAAAGAAAAGGTTCCTTCGTTAATCTGATCCAAGAGGTTGTTACGTCTTTTAGCCGGTCTACTACCTGAACAACTGCTGTCGTAATTTCCTCAAAGGAATGACCAGCATTATTAACTAATTCAATTCCTGTTTTTACGGCAGTCTCACCTTTTATCGTTGATTCGACTGCCTGGTTGACGCTTTGCTGAATGTCTTTTATTAGGTTATTAATTTGCCCAGTTGATTCACCGGACTGTTCCGCTAATTTACGGACCTCTGCTGCGACGACAGCAAAGCCTTTTCCGTGCTCACCGGCCCGGGCAGATTCAATCGCGGCATTAAGAGCCAACAAGTTTGTTTGTTCTGCTATGCTCTTTATGAGAGAAACTATTTTCTCAATTTCCAGCGACTTTTCGTTTAACATCTGAATGACACTTCCGGTTTCAGATGTATTTTGATTGATCATCTCCATTTGTGCGATGGCAATATCAACCAATCGAAAGAATGAATTTAACAGAAAAGACATGGATATGACTATTTAATCGGGATAAATAGTAAAAATTATAAAAATTGAACATGATTCTTTTTGCCTATATTCAACATTATATTACTAATATCGACAAATTTCGCTAGGTCTTTAGTATGATTTTATGTTTTTAACAAAAAAATTTAAATATTTTGATTAATGGAAGAATTTGTGATAGGAAATAGCTGCTAATGCGATCAAAAATAAAAAGAGAGCAGCAAACATCCGCTCTCAGGTAAGTTTAATAGACCATATTTATATTATAATAGTATTTAAATTCAAGTAAATTATTAGCCGGGTCGATTAAAAAGAATGTTTCATGCTCTTCCTGCTTTCCGGCAAAACGAATCGCAGGCTCATGAAAAAATGGCAAATTTCTTTCATACGCATAATTGAGCGTGTGCTCAAATTCTTGTCTTTCCATAAATGTAATCCCAAAATGGCGCGGATACATTTTAGGCTGTAAATCAATACTTTCGGGGCTTAAATGGCAGACGAGCTGATCACCGAAAAAGTTGAAAGTTGCCCTGTCGTGGTATCTTCTTGCCAGTTCACAGCCAAGCTTTTCATAAAATGCTACTGTCTCATCCAGGTCTTTGCAAGGAATGGCGAGATGGAATACTTTGTTGGAAGCTCTCACTTATTCTCCTCCCTGTCGAATAAATAAAATGTATCGGAACGTAGTCCAAGTCGCAGCGTTTCCAACGGTATAGCATCAACTAATGGTATGTTGGCCAAATTTACACTTGGCCCGGCCAGCTTGATAAAAGCAGTTTGCATTTTCTTGGTTGGAGCTTCAAAAATGATTTGATTTATATCGATTCCGGATCTATATATGTCATCAATAATATCAAACCGCATTTCCCCGTCTCCCAGACAAAGGCCGCTTGTTCCGCTTTCACGCGCTTCCGTTATCACTTTTTTTGCGCCTGCTTCAAGGTCTTCCAGTATAAATTCAATCCAATCAACAGAATCAATGGATCCTGACACATCACTGTCTTTACTTCCAACCTCGCTGAAAACGTAAAATTCCGACGAAAATTCGTTGATAAATTTTGCTTTGTCTCTGTTGGCTATCTCGATTGTCCCATTGGAGATTTCAACATAGTTACAACCAAACTTTTTTAAGTAAAGATAGTAATCGTCCAGTTTTTTCTGGCTTAAAAACTTCTCAAACAAAGTTCCACCGAAAAAAAACTCAACATTATTTTCCCGTAAACAGGCAATTTTTTTGGATATATTATTACTCACGATTGATGTGCCCCAGCCAAACTTCACAAAATCTATAAATTGCCCGGCATCTGTTATCGTATCCTCCAAAAAGCTCATTGGTGCACCGTTATCTATCAAAATCGTCAGACCACTGTTTCTAGGTTTGTTTTGCCTAACAGGCAGACTTAATCCCGCATAACTCATAGTGTCACCATCAAAATTCTTGGTATTCCTCGTCCAACGTCAACCCTCATTACAAATTCTTCCGGCAATTCTTTTATACAAAAATAAATATCGTCATGGTCAAACTCGGGTTGTGATTCATCAAAAAACTTTTCGGCCGCCCGGCAGTTTACAATTCTTTTGACCACTTCCTCGGCTTTCATTGAATATACCCCTTCGATGATTGATTTCATATATTGCGCACAAGCTAAATCGTCATCCCCGTCCGGATGCGAAGCAATAATATTGATGACCGCATCATCAATTTGAGCTGCTAATTTTTTCACATATTCCGCTGTTGACCTTGCGTTGCTAAACCCTGTAACAAAAACGTCATTTGCTTCTAATGCATTCAGTGTTGCTTTTACACCGTTTGTCGTTTTTTGCACGATTGTTTTGCCAAACATGTTGTGTGTTGATACATTCCTGGGGGAGTTATCGAGATCAAATCCTTTAATCGGCAGGCCGCCAACCTCGCCTGCCAATAGGCAGTTCGGGTATTGTTCCTTTAACCTGACAGCCTGACTTACTTCCTTTACAAGTAAAATTTCTTTTACGCCTCCCCGAAAAGCGTAATGTGCAACGGTGAATGCACGAATTACATCGATCACAATGTTGATATCGGAAGGTTCTAACTGGTGCTGATGTCCTTGATGAATGGTAATTTTCATTAGCACTCTCCTGCTTAACCTGAAATTGATTGAAATATTAACATAGAAAACTCCACAACCATTATAAGTATATTCGCCTATTGGTAAAAGGTACCTTATCCCCCGGATTCTGCGGAAAACGCAATAAATAGGCGCCGTTTTAGCGAACATTTCCCCCAAAAAATGAATAATCTGCTTTAGGCTTTAACCTAATTTTTAAGGTTAATCGGGTGTTTGGACGTGAATGTCCCTTTACCCAAAACTTTTCTAAAAGCGAGGGGAAATCGATGGAAAGTGCATTAACATATGAGACTTGGAATGAAGCGAATTTACAGCAGATATTGGGACAGTTGCGTGATTCAATGGATGTGCTGAAGTGGGCGACTCGGCAATATGGCAGCAGCATCGTATATGCCTGCAGCTTTGGAGCGGAAGGTATGGTGCTTTTAGATTTATTATCGAAAGTAAATAAGGAAGCAAAAGTAATTTTTTTGGACACGGATTTGCATTTTAAAGAAACATATGAACTTGCTGACAAAATAAGAAATCGATACAAAGATTTTTCAATCGAATTCGTTAAACCTAGTTTAACCATTCAAGAACAGGCTGATCAGTATGGAGATGAACTATGGAAGCGGAACCCGAATCTTTGCTGCCAGCTGCGAAAAATTGAACCTCTTGCTTCAGAGCTGTCCAAGGTCGATGCCTGGATTTCGGGCTTGCGCCGGGAGCAGTCATTAACGAGGAGAAACATTCAATTCATTAATAAGGACGACAAATTTAAAAGTATCAAAATTTGCCCGCTCATTCACTGGACATGGAATGATATTTGGGAATATATCCAGTTGAATCAACTTCCATATAACCCTCTGCATGATCAGCATTATCCTAGCATTGGCTGTGCACCTTGCACGGTGTCTGTCGAAGGACCTGCAGATTCCCGGGCTGGAAGATGGGCAACAAGCGAAAAAACTGAATGTGGACTGCACAAGTCATGATGGGAGTTGTACAACATTGATTGTTATTGTCCTTGCTTGTGCAGTCGGTCTTTTCTTTGCGATGAATATCGGGGCAAGCGGTGCAGCCGCTTCGATGGGAATTGCTTATGGTTCCGGGGCTGTTAAAACAAAGCGGATTGCATTGGTTATATGTGCCATTGGAGTGATGCTTGGAGCTGCACTTGGGGGCGGAGAAGTTGTGAAAACGCTTGGTTCGAAGATCATCCCCCAGGATGTTATCAATGTCAATATCTCACTGATTATTCTTGCATCGGCGACGATATCGCTTTTTATAGCCAACCTGGCTGCCATACCTTTATCAACAAGCGAGGTTACCGTAGGGGCGATTGTCGGCGTTGGCATTGCTTTTAAAAAGGTGTATATCGGGTCGCTTCTCACCATCGTCATGTACTGGATTTTCATTCCAATCATCGCCTTTTTCCTCGCCTATTTTGCTGATAAGCTCATCAAGAAAATGGAGCACAAGCTCACTTTCCTGAAAGAAAAGCGCTGGGCCAAAGTTCTAGCCCTGCTTGTGATTGCAACTGGCTTTATGGAGGCTCTGTCAGCCGGGATGAATAATGTGGCCAATTCTGTGGGACCGCTTGTTGCTGCAGGGCTTATCCATGTTAACAGCGGGATCTTTATAGGTGGTTTATTCGTTGCTTTGGGTGCATTATTACTCGGGGGCAGAGTGATTGAAACGAACGGAAAAAAAATCACTGAATTAAGTCTTTTACAGGGCAGTGCGGTTTCTGGCCTTGGGGCAACTCTTGTGATCATCGCGTCCTTGTTTGGAATTCCGGTACCGCAGACCCAAATCACGACATGCAGCATTCTCGGAATCGGAATGTCCAGCAAGGGATGGGAAATATGGGAAAAAGATGTGATTAACAGGTTGTTGAAAGTCTGGTTTATGTCACCGTTTTTTTCCCTTGTGCTTTCGTATAACTTGGTAAAACTGTTTATGGATTTTGACCTTTATTCGATTACAGCAGTCCTATGTGTGTTTGTGGCTACTGTCGGCTTTATGAGCCTGATTAAACCAAGGAACAAGAAAAAACCAGTATTTTATAAGAAACCAGTAACTGTAGAAGCTGTTAGGAGGAACATAACATGATTCAGCCACACGGTGGAGTGTTAATAAATCGTGTTGACGAGGAACTTCCGGTCAATGATGAAAATTTAATCGTAGAATTGGATAATATCTCATTTAGTGATCTTGAACTTATTGCGATTGGCGCTTACAGCCCGTTAGAAGGTTTTATGGGGGAAAATGATTATCGTTCCGTTGTCAGAGAAATGCGCCTCAGCAGCGGGCTGCCATGGAGTATTCCGATTACCCTCCCTGTTTCAAATGAAGTGGCGAAAAATATTCATTACGGTGAAACCATTAATCTTGTTAAAGATGGAATCGTATACGGTGTAATGACAGTAAAAGATTTGTTTATGCCGGACAAAACAGAGGAAGCGAAGCAAGTTTTTAAAACAGCGGATCTGAACCACCCCGGTGTAAGAAAATTGTTTGACCGCCCTGAAGTTTATTTGGGCGGACCTGTAACACTTGTAAAGCGTCCGACAAATGATGAGTTTGCTGGTTATTACTTAGTGCCGACAGCGACTAGGGCCATGTTTGAAAAACTTGGCTGGAACACGATTGTCGGATTTCAAACGCGAAATCCTGTCCACCGCGCCCATGAGTATCTGCAAAAATGCGCACTTGAAATGGTTGATGGTTTATTTCTTAACCCGCTTGTCGGCGAAACAAAGGCGGATGACATTCCAAGCGATGTCCGAATGCGAAGCTACAAAATTCTACTAAAGCATTATTATCCAAGCGACCGCGTCTTTTTATCGGTTTTCCCGGCTGCGATGCGCTATGCAGGACCTCGAGAAGCCATATTCCACGCCCTTGTCCGGAAAAATTATGGCTGCACGCACTTTATTGTCGGGCGTGATCATGCCGGTGTTGGAAATTATTACGGCAGCTATGATGCCCAGAAGATTTTTAGTATTTTTTCCCAAGAAGAAATTGGCATTCAGACAATATTCTTTGAAAATAGCTATTATTGCCGCAAGTGTGAAAACATGGCATCATCGAGAACATGTCCACATGGAAAAGAACACCATGTGTCCCTTTCCGGAACAAAGGTTAGAGCCATGCTGCAAAACGGGGAGATGCCCCCGAAAGAATTCAGCCGCCCGGAAGTCGCCAAAATACTAATCGAAGGCATGCAGCAGCAATCACTATTCCGATCAGGGATGGTGGCAAACGATGGCAAGTAATATTGTATGGCACCCTTTGACAGTGACAAAGGCACACAGACAAAAAAGGAATGGGCATCGCAGTTTCGTATTGTGGTTTACCGGTTTGTCCGGATCGGGAAAATCGACGCTCGCCAATGAAGTTGACCGGAAACTGTTTACATTAGGGGCAAAAAGCTATGTTTTAGATGGTGACAATGTTCGTCACGGTTTAAACAAAGGGCTTGGATTCAGCAAAGAAGATCGGGTTGAAAACATTAGGAGAGTTGGCGAAGTCGCCAAGCTATTCGTCGACAGCGGGCAAATTGTTCTCACTACCTTTATATCCCCTTTCCGTGAAGATCGGCGCGCAGTCCGCAACCTTTTTGAACAAAGTGAGTTTATTGAAATTTATGTGAAATGTCCGCTTGAAGTTTGTGAAAAACGGGACCCTAAAGGCCTCTACAAGAAAGCCAGAAAAGGGGAAATCCGAGATTTTACAGGAATTGACTCCCCTTATGAAATACCTGAAACGCCGGAATTAGTCATTGATACGAGTCTATACTCACTTGACGATGCAGTTGCGACCGTGATCAGATATTTGATAAAACAACAACTGATTTGAACCGGTTGCCGTTCCTCTGGCAGAGGAGCGGTTACTTTTGATTTATTTCAATTCTGCGGAGCATTCGTGATCCGCCGCCTCAACCAGTTTAAACAAAAAAAGATAAATCAGGTTATACGCTTCTCCGATTGACAACTCTTCGTGAAAGGCGTTCACATAGTTCAGTGTAAAATTTAAGTTCCATAAACCGTCTGCATGATCGAACATTAAATCATATTTCGTTTCTTCCCCGTTTAATTCTTGATTAAGGTATGCCTTTATTCTGGCTTCCGCTGCTTTTTTGAGCTTTAAACCAACCATGGTATCATATGTTCCGAAAACATCATCAACTTCCAATGAAACAGCATCGATTCCGATTTTGTCGAACCAATCAGACTCGAGATAAATAAATTCATTTTTGTGTTTTTCAAGGTATGCAATCGGCCGCTCTAAAAATGCTGGTGTTTCTGCAGCAATCACCTGTTCTGATTCCTTATCACACCGTTCAATACAAGCGTCCGCGAAGCGGGACTCTATTTTTCCTGACAATGTTAAAACCTCCCCGTTTGGTGTTTTTTATGTAGCAGAGCGAGGGTCACAATAATAGTATGTCCCTTTCTGTGAGTGATTGGTATCGTTCGCCTTACAGGATGCTCATAACAAAAACCGCCTGGCCCGGCGATTCATTTGCAATCCGAAAATACAATCACCGGTCGGATGCGGTTTTTCTCTAACAGCTTTGTCAGAATGGCAGCTACCTCGATCATTTTCTCAAATTTATTTCTTGAAGTAAGTGACTTGATTTTCGCCCTGGCTTCTTCAATCGAATTCATAATACCACACCCGATCACTTATATATTTAATCTTCCCTTCAGATTCTGCTTTTTTCCACCGCTGGATGCATAGTTTATCAAGAATTTTAGCTTCTTCCTCATCACGGGGACGGGTGCGGATTTTTCGCTCCGAACTAGTTGTCCGGAGCAAATTACGTTCAACATCACTTTTCTTTTCATCGATTGATCTATTTAAATCAGAAAAATCCATCTGTTTCACGTTCATCACTCCGATTATCTTGGTACTTCCAGTATATCATCCGAACGATTCCACAAGCCAGATCAGCAATTATTATTGATAATCTTTTCCATAATCATTACGTCAACATAACGGCCATCCAGCATTCCCTGATTCTTAAACACACCGACTTCCCGATAACCATTTTTACAGATTAGTCGAAGAAAGCCCACTGCTTCAGCTGTGGGATGAATTCGACATAAAAGGTAAAAAAAATAGAGTGACAAGGAGAGTGATTCCTTGTCTTTTTCTATTTATAAAGTTTAAAATAAAAATATAAATAGCGAACCTGCGTTCGTAAAAGAAAGGAGGACAACACGTGAAATTAACTCATAAGTTTAAAATTCCATATAAAAAAGATTTATATCATCAATTAAAAAATAAACAACTTGAATCCGGGAAATGCTGGTCCGATGTTGTTCGATATGCAAATGACCATTATTTCACTTTTAAAAAATGGATTTCGACTTCCGAACTTGTGAAAATGACTAAAAATACGTATGACCTTCATTCTCAAACCGTTCAAGAAATTGTCGCCAAATATGATGAAAATCGAACATCTACTTTAACTAAACGTCGAAATGGAGATAAAAACGCTAAATATCCTTGGCGATCTAAACGCTTCTTCTCCATTCCATATAAAAAGTCGGCTATTAGCGTGAAAGACAACATCATCATCTTAAAGAACAGCAACTATTCAAACAAGTTATCTTTAAAAAATATGGTCGAAAAGAAGAAGAAAAAAGGCTGGAACGAAACGGTCAAAAAACAAAAAGATTATATCGAAATTCCAAATTTAGCGATTGAAAACTTATCCAACATTTCTTATGCAGAAATTGTTTATAAAAACGGTTCGTATTGGTTTCATTATGTCATTGAAGTTGAAGAAGAAGCAAAAGTTAAAAGATTCAAACCTGCTGGTTCTGATTTAGGAGAAATTCATTCCATCACGTTGGCAACTGAAGATAAAGCTTTAGTGATTTCCGGCCGGGCGATTCGTTCCATCAAACAACGCAGAGCCAAGTTGCTTTCTGAACTGTCAAAGAAAATCAGCCGATGTAAGAAAGGCTCCCGGCAACAGAAGAAGTATATCAAAGCTAAAAATCGTTTAAAGTCAAAATCAGATGCTCAAATTGAATATTTGATCCACAAGTCTACAAAAGAAGCGATTAACTTTTTAGTACAGGAAGAAGTATCTGATCTGGTGGTTGGAAATCCCGAAGGGATTGAGAAGAACAGCAAAAAAGACGAAAATAAAAAGAAGAAAAATAATAAAACCAGAAGACAGCAACTCTCAGGCTGGTCTTATGGTGAATTCAAACAACAATTAAAATATAAATCCGAACTTAAGGGCATCAACATTCACTTCGTGAATGAAAGCTATACTTCTCAAGACTGCCCTTTTTGCGGTGGAAGGCATAAAGCCAATGGCCGCAAGTTTAAATGTTCTGTACACAATACAGAAATCCATCGGGATGTGAACGGGGCACAAAATATATGCCGGAAAAGATTCGCGATGGAGACAAAATCGGTCGATGTTTTGTATCGACAACCCGTTTGGTACCGAAGGTACCTGACAGTAAAAAAACGTAAGGAAACAAGTGATAAAAGTATCGCCTGGAGGAAGGCGTAGTAGGCACGACACCGCCCTTTTATTGGACTGTTTCTCCAATAAATGTTGCTTGCCGTATCCCTGCCTCTGCTTTAGGTCCCTTCTCCGGAAGGGGCTATACCTGAAATAAGCAAGGTAATAGCAAGAAAAGAAGCCCACGGCTTCAGTCGTGGGTGGTGTCACGGTAAAGGCCCTGTCCCAACTTATTAAAAGGCAGGGTAAATAAAACGATTTTATTAAAGTTATTCTTCATGGCAATTCGTTCGATATTGGATAAAAGAATTGAGCCGATTCCCCTGCCGCGATACTCTCTTTTTATGTAAATGGACAAATCGGTGACTCCGTTATACGCGCATCGATTCGAATAACGATTCAACGATGCCCAACCGACAACTTCATTATTTTGCACGGCTACTACAACGGCAAAACGCTCGTTATGCTGGCTAAACCAATCTTCCATATAATCCAAGCTCTTCTGATCCTCTTCTAATGTAGCAACCCGGTCTTCAATTCCTTGGTTGTAAATTCGCAAAATCGATTGTAAATCCTCTTTGGTTGCCAATCTTGTCTCGATATCCGTGTTCAAACCCGATCTCCCCTTCTTACTTGGTATTTTTAAATATTGTATAAAATTATTTGCATTTTGAAAATAAAATAGTTGCAAAATGCAAATAAATAATTTATAACTGAACTAGAGGTGAATTTAATGGAAAATAACAACTTAAGAAGTGTGTTTCAAATGGTGGTCAGAAGGTTTGGCTTTCTCAATGAACGATGCTGTGAGAGCTGCTGCGGAGAAGATGTCAGCCTGGTTCAGAGCCATATTATTTATGAAATATCAAGACAAAACGAGCCTTCCATGCAAGATGTCGCCGGTGAACTTGGCTTGGATATTACGACTTTCAGCCGGCAGGTCAAGGCACTTGTTGCGCAAGGACTAGTGAAAAAGACCCCTCATCCTCTCGATAACCGGGTGAACATTTTGTCGCTTACTGCTGAAGGCAAGAGAATTGAAGAAAACATTAATCAAGAGATGAATAATTATCTTAATCAAATTTTATCTCATTTGAGCGAGTATGAACGTGAGTCTGTCATCCGGTCGATGACACTGTTGGACGATGCGATGAGGAAATCGGAAAACTATTGTTGTCCTCCGAAATAAGGAGAATTAACTTTTACATATATACTTGCATTTTACAAGTAATAAAGGAGGATTATTATGTGGAAAGATGTAATGATTAGTTTTTTAGCGATTGCTCTTGAGTTGACTATCTTGTTCTTTATTATCTCTTTTGCAGTCAGTATTCTACAAGGATTAATGCCCTATGACAAAATGGAAAAGTATTTATTTAACGAAAATAAGATTGTTGGAGCTGTAATTGCAGTCATTTTAGCATTTGTTACACCGTTTTGTTCATGTTCGACGATCCCGGTTGTTGTCGGCATGCTCCAGAAGAAAATCAGATTCGGTTTTGTGATGATTTTCTTGTTTGCGTCACCAGTTCTTGACCCGACGATATTAACTTTGATGGGTGCCCTGCTCGGATGGAAAGTAGCGATCATCTATACCGTCATTACCACGATCTTTTCCATCGTAATAGGTTTCACTCTTGAAGCTTTTGGTTTTGAAAATGCCGTTAAAAATGTGATCATCTCAGGCGGAAAAGAACAGAGCAGTAAATTTAATCTAAAGAAAGCTTGGGATGAAACATTAAGCCTAATGAAGACCGTTTATCCTTATCTCATTATCGGAGCTTTCATTGGTTCAATCATTCATGGAGCAGTTCCTACAGATTTCATTACAACGTACTTTGGTGGTGACCAATGGTGGTTAATTCCTGTAGCGGCGATCATTGGTATCCCATTGTATATTCGTCTTTCAACGATGATTCCAATCGCGCAAATGATGATTGTCAAAGGGATGGCATTAGGCCCTGTGATGGCAATAATGATTAGTTCGACCGGCGCAAGCTTACCGGAAGTTGCACTGCTTAATTCGATTTTCCATAAACGTTTAGTTGTTGCCTTTATTTTATCTGTATTCTCAATGTCTACACTTTCGGGCACGCTGTTCTATTTTATATAAGGTATTAATCTTTTATAAAAGATTGATATATAACAAATTAAAAGGAGTGGTTACAATGTTTTCTTATGAACAACATATGTTAGTTGATTTAAAGAGGAAGCAAATAGAAAAAGCTGCGAATGAAGCTTGGAAGTTTGCCTCAATCACAAAAGAAAATAGGTTTGTAAAGGTAGTGAAGAATTTGAAAGTGAGTCGAGAAACTAGTGTATTAAGCCAGCCACCTAGTTGCAGCGAATGCTAACGAACAATAAAAATAAAAAATGGAGATGATCTTATGTTTAACCTATTCAAAAAGAGTTCTGAAGAAAATGCAAGCTGTTGTAATGTTCAGATCGTAGAAGTAAAAGATCAGGGAACTAATGATGAAGATGAATGTTGTTCGTCCGAAAAAAAAGAACAATGCTGTTCTAACAATGAGCATGACGAATGCTGTTCCAGATAGTGTCGCTTTAAATTATTGACTCTATCAGATCCCCCTTCAAATTGAAGGGGGATTGAATCTTTTGAGTAAACGCCAAATCCGGCTTTTAAATGCTTGATAAATAAATTATATGGAGTTACCTACTCCATTTCTGGATGGCAATTGTCAGCCGCCTTCTATACAAGTTGCACTGGAACTGCCAATTTTTTCATTTAATTCAGCAAGAAGCAAAATAAGAATTTCTTCTTTGATCACAGACTCTAAGGTTTCGTCAGTTAGTTGGATATTATATTTATTAAATACTTCTTTTGTAGACTCCCAAACCAGAACAATAGACTTTGGAGACATATTCGATTGAATCACCATTTAATTTCACCCCTTATATTTATGATTGTCTCGGTCCCCACAGCATAATGGAAACACCTATCATACAAATAATGGCACCAATCCAGTCATATGTATCAGGAGTTTTTTTATCTATCCCCCATCCCCATAAAACAGATAGAACGATAAAAACTCCCCCGTATGCCGCATAGACTCGGCCAAAGGAAGGAAACGACTGAAATGTTGCAATAACCCCGTATAAGGCTAAAGATAATCCTCCAAAAATGCCCAGGTAAAATGGCTTTCCTTCCCGTAGCCATAGCCAAATAAGATAACCCCCGCCAATTTCTGCAATACCTGCAAGTATAAATAACATAATAGAATACATTTGATAACTCTCCCCCATCTGGTGTCATTGATTGTTAAATATTGAGTCCGATCGCGACAGCAATGCCACTTAAAATTATCGAGCTTAATACATATATTAATGCCAATTTAATATCTTTGGATTGCAGCAGCATGATTACTTCATATCCAAAAGTTGAAAAAGTTGTGAAAGCACCACAGAAACCGACACCAAATAGAAACCATCCCCACTCCTCTATTTGATTACCAATATGCAGATTAGCAATGAAACCCAGCAGAAATGAACCTGTGATGTTAATAAGCCAGGTTCCCGTTGGAAAAGGAAATAATCTTTGTGTCCGTTTATTTATAATCGTACCTAATATGTATCTGGCAGCAGCGCCAAAAGAGCCACCCAATCCAATTAACCAAATCATCCTGCTTCACCTTTAACATTTGCTAATTTGTAGCCAATGAAAGTAAGAAATACACCTAAGATCATACTCGCAAGAATGTATAAAATGGCGAAGAATTCATTGCCATTTTTCAATAAGTTAATTGTTTCGAGTGAGAACGCTGAAAAAGTAGTAAAGGAGCCAGTGAATCCAGTGCCGATAAACAAAACTGTTTCGGGTCTGACGGTTTTTCTTTCACTTACGGACGTTAAAAACCAGCCAAGGAATAAACATCCTAACAGATTAATTGTTAAAGTGCCTATTGGGAACCTGTCTGCAGCTAACCACTCTCCAAATGCATACCTGCAAATAGCACCGAAAAAACCACCAATCATCACATAGAGCACATTCATTTTATCACCTATCTTTATCAAACAAATCGTTTTTATTAAAATTATTATTTCATAAAAAACTGGTTTGTTGGTAGTTTTTAGAACATTTTCATTATATAAAAAATCCTGCCTATATTTTTGGCAGGATTCATCAGCTTGTTCATTATTGGTTGTTAGTCATTGGATATTGTATTCTAATGTCCAATTAAGAATGTTTTGTTAACAACAATCACTTTCATTCCCTAACAATACAAGTCCATTTTTCTCCTGATTAATTTCGAGAGTAAGACTTTCTGTATAGGGTTCAATATTAGGATCAATTGCGACATGTATCCCATTAATAGTTACCACTTTATCATCTTTATCTGGCTCATCCAGAGCCAGCCCCACCTGTGGTTTACCTCAGCCAAAACCTGCAAAATATACACGAATATTTGAAGCATCCCGTTCTTGAAACAATTGGTTCAAGAGATCACGAGCCTGATTTGTAATGTTCAATTTGTTCCACCTCTCAATGATTAATAAGATTTTTTATTTGTTGATATCCTATATTTTTATCCTTTAACCATGGAATAACAGCGGCTTTTTTTGCTATTTCATTCTTTATTGTTTGAATCCAGTAATTCTCTGCCAATGATCGCCCTCTTAAAACTGGATCGGTTGTATCAGTAGCATGAAAACTTTGATTAATGATCCACCAATTAGGAGAAATTTCAGCACGTCTTAAATCTTCCTGCAATCGCTTTGCCTCCAAAACAGGTGTAGCTTCAGGAAGAGTAATGATAATGACCTCAGTTTCTTTAGTGTTTCTTAAACGAGGTAGGAGGTCCTTTACACTTTCTGATACTTCTCCAGTAGAGCGCTCCAATTCTTTATGGTAGGATTGAGCCGCATCAAGAAGAAGCAAAGTATGGCCGGTTGGTGCTGTATCTATAACTACGATTTCATCTTTGGATTTTGCTACCACGTCAGCAAACGCCCGGAAAATGGCGATTTCCTCTGTACAAGGTGATTCCAAGTCTTCTTTTATATAAGCTATTGCATCTTCATCCAAATCGACGGAGGCTTTGCTCAACACTTCATTTCGATATTTCTCAACTTCTGTTTTCGGATCAATTCGGCTGATTGATAAATTCTTAGGAACATCGTTCACTCCTAATATATTAGCTAAGTGTGCAGCAGGATCCGTTGTAGTTAAGTGAACACGATATCCTTTTTCTATAAGTCCCACTGCGATCGCTGCAGCAATCGTTGTTTTACCAACTCCACCTTTCCCCATCGTAAATATTACACGAATTCCCCGCTGATCTAAATCATTAATTACATCTTTAAAGTCAGGTAAAGAAAGAATTTCGAGTTCTTGATAGGATATTTCTTGGATTGCTTCTTTCTCGAAGAATTTTGTTAATGCATCTGTTCCTGTCAGAGAATAAGAAACGAGAGGTGTTTCAAATAATGATAGTGTCAATAAGTACTCAGGTATTTGAGATAATGCATCTTGCTGCTTCTGATAAAAAGCAGCAGAAATTTCATCATCTTCTTTGACGTGTTGAAGAACCCCGTTAATCAATACCATTTGATTTAAAATACCAATTTCACCAAGTTCCTTTGCTGCTCTCTCTGCTTCTTTAAGAGAAGAAACATCTGCGCGTGCAACAAGGACCAGTGTTGTTTTGTTCTTATCGGAAAGTGCCTCAACTGACTTGGTATACAATTCTTTTTTATCAGCCAAGCCGGACAGTGGACCTAAACAACTGGCTCCATGATTATTGTCATTTAAGAAATCCGTCCAGGCAGTCGGAAGTTGTAAAAGCCGCAACGTATGACCTGTTGGTGCTGTATCAAATATGATATGATCATACGTTTCTGTAATATAGGGATTGGCCAACAGATTTGTAAATTCATCGAAGGCAGCAATTTCAACTGTACAAGCGCCCGATAATTGTTCTTCCATAGTTTGGATGACACTGTCAGGCATCTTTCCGCGATATGGACCTACCAATTTTTCACGATATTGCCTTGCTGCCTCTTCAGGATCAAGGTTACAGGCAAAAAGACCTTTTACTTGTGGTATCGGGATAATTTCATTGCTCAATTCTACTTCAAAGACATCCTGTAGATTGGAAGCTGGATCCGTGGAAACGATTAAAACCTTGTTTCCCTTGTTTACAAGAGCTATAGCTAGTGCGCTTGCAGTGGATGTCTTGCCAACTCCTCCTTTTCCGGTAAAGAACATGTATGGTGTTAGACTGACTTCTGCCGGGTTAAATACAGGAAACATAAAAGCCACCTTCTCCCTTATAAAAGCTTATTTGTAGATTTCTTTATTGACAATTCACTGGTGTCCATTTCAAACCACTCTGCCAGTTCATCGTTTGTAGGATATGCTGCTTCTTTTACTATGACATCATTAAATAACACAATCGGTAATACACTAGGGCCTTTTTCATTTAACAACTGAGATATCTTGGCGTTATCAATAAAAACATCTGGTTCACTAGCTAAGTTATACCTTTTTACAGTAAACCCTTTCCCTTCTATCAGGAAAAGTGCAGAAGCAATACGCGTCAATTCGGGATCTACACTCGGTCCACACACCCCGGTCGGGCAGCACATTGCTGGATCAAATACCTCTAGTTTTTTCATGTGATTACACTCCTTGAAAGAATAGCCGAGATTTCTCCCGGAATCGGTATTACTTTCCTGTTTCAGCAAATTGCTTAATGCGTTCTCCAATTTCATCACGTACACGTTGAAAAACTGCCCATTTCTCTTCATCGGTTCCTTCAGCTTTTGCAGGATCGTCGAAGCCCCAATGGTCGCGTTTTATATGAGGAGGAGTCATTGGGCACTTGTCTGCTGCGTCACCGCATAAAGTGACAACAAAGTCTGCATTGTTTAATATTTCAGTGTCAATGATGTCTGATGTTTGATGGGAAATATCAATATCTACTTCCTTCATTGCTTTAACGGCATTTGGATTTAACCCATGTGCTTCGATTCCGGCACTGAGAACTCGCCACTGATCACCTAGAAATTTTTTTGCCCATCCTTCGGCCATTTGGCTGCGGCATGAGTTACCTGTACACAAGAAATAGATGGTTTTTTTATTTGACATGTTTTACTGCTCCTTTTCCTTTGTTTTATTAACTGGTTAAATTATGAGTAACCATAGGTACAACCCTAATAATGTGATAAACAATACCGGAATGGTTAAGACGATTCCCGTTTTAAAATAGGTACCCCACGATATTTTGACACCCTTCTGCGATAGAACATGCAACCACAGCAAGGTTGCCAGAGAACCAATAGGTGTAATCTTAGGACCTAAATCTGACCCAATAACATTTGCATAAATAAGCGCTTCTTTCATTGTCCCCGCAGCTGTAGTATCTGCGATAGCGAGGGCATCAATCATGACAGTAGGCATGTTATTCATCACCGAAGAAAGAATCGCCGCAATGAAGCCCATCAACATCGTACCGGCAAATAACCCTTCGTCAACCCCGATTTGGATTACATCGGCCAGGATAGTTGTTAGTCCCGCATTACGTAGACCGTAAACGACCACATACATTCCGATTGAGAAAAAGACGATTGCCCAGGGAGCGCCTTTTAGGACTTGCTTCGTATTGACTGCCGGGCTTTTTCTTGCCATAAATAAAAAGAAAATCGCGATAATGCCAGCAATAATCGAGACAGGTATATTGAAGAACTCACTGGCAAAATAGCCAACCAATAATACAGCTAATACTTCCCATGAGAGGCGAAACATTTTTTTATCGCGAATCGCGTCGACTGGTCTTTTTAAATCATTCAAGTCATATCGCCTTGGAATGCTTGTTCTAAAATAAAGAAATAAAACTACAATGCTGGCTACTAGTGAAAACAAGTTTGGAACGATCATTCGGGAAGCATATTCACTAAAACCAATTCCAAAAAAGTCTGCCGAAACAATATTCACCAGGTTACTGACGACTAAAGATAAAGACGTTGTATCAGCTATAAAACCACTTGCAATGATAAATGGGAAAACCATTTTCTCATCGAAATTTAATGCTCTTACCATTGCTAAAACGATCGGCGTTAATATTAGTGCTGCTCCATCGTTCGCAAAAAATGCCGCTACAATCGCTCCTAATATCGATACATAGACAAACATTTTGATTCCATCACCTTTAGCTACTCCCGCCATATGAAGTGCAGACCATTCAAAAAATCCTATTTCATCAAGAATCAAGGAAATGATGATAATCGCAATAAAGGCAAGTGTTGCGTTCCAAACAATGTTCGTTACATCGAGAACATCCTGAAAATCAACGACTCCAACGATAAGGGCTAGAATCGCTCCTCCACACGCAGACCACCCGATCGATAAATTTTTCGGCTGCCAGATGACAAGTACGAGCGTCACTAAAAAAATGACAGATGCTAAAACAATCTGTAACATTGGTTGCTATCCTCCATTAATCACATGAAATTCTCAATCCTTGCTGCTCTAGCCAAATGAATTTTTCTTCCTGACTCGGAACATGCTTTAATACATCTCGAACCATAGGAAAAAAAGCATTTTCGCGATTTAGGGAGTAAATAATCCACTGTCCTCTTCGGTTCTCTTTGACTAAACCGGCATCTTTCAATTTTCGTAAATGCTGGCTGATGGCAGGCTGAGACATTTTAAAGATATCAACAAACTCACAAACACAGCATTCATTAATCATAAGCAGGCCTAACATCGCTAAGCGTGTTTTGTCCCCTAAAAGCTTTAGTATCTTGGCATTATCTTCTAATGACCTGTCTCCCATTGCTACCCTCCTTTATAAACATATAAGAACTTACTTATATAATAAAACACTTATATTTAGAAAACAACAATAAATTTTAAAAGAGAGAAAATGGTTCTGTATCCTTTTTATATTTCTGTGCAAATGCTTTTAAAATAAAAAGCCGACGTTAACTATTCTGTAGATAACCCCGGCTCGTATCTATTTCATTATTTGTTAATTACAACATCAATCGAAAATAATTCTTTCAGGCCGGTTTTTCCAACTGAAGTGATTTTAATTGCCCTCGTCTGTGGTATTCGCTTGATCCACTTTAACTCTAACAGTTTTTCAAACAAAGCATTTCCTAAAGCTCCTGCCAGGTGCGGACGTCTTTCGGTCCAATCCAAACATTTGTGAGAAAATGAGCGGCGTTTTCTTTTAACTTGTTGGATGTCAATCTGAAGGCTTAAAAAGAACTGCTCTCCTTTTTCGGTAATGATAAAATCTTTCTGTTGTTCTTTAATCATCCCCATACTAATTAAGGAATCGGTGATTTTCACACCTAAATTTCCTGCAAGATGGTCATAACATGTTCTCGCTGCACGAATCTCCTTATCCTCTTTAGCTTGTTTGAATGACTTAATTTGATTCGTTGGTGCTATTGATAACAATGATTCCATCACTTGAGCAACTTCCGGATTTCGGATCCCATAATATCGGTGTCTGCCCTGTTTTTCAACGGTTATGATGTTTGCATCGACCATCTTATGCAGATGAAAGCTTGCTGTCTGGGGTTTGATGCCTGCCATATACGCTAACTCGCTTGCAGGATGGAACCGGCCATCCAGCAGAACTGTTAAGATGGCAGCTCGCGAAGCTTCGCTAACTATCGAAGCAATGATAGCAATATTCGGGTTTGCATTCAGCTTAATCTCCTCCTTTTGTGTAATCCATATTTCGATGATAGTAGAAATATATAAGTTTTACAATATAGTAGAGCACAAATAAGGAGGAAAATAACAGTGAAAAACGTAATTGATATCCCAAGTACTGAGGTTATTAAACCTAAAGTTCTTTTGAATCTAAATCTGTAAAACCTTCTCGAATCGCAGAGTGTCCGATTCAAATTGAGGCAAAAGTAAAGCATATTAGAATTCCTGATTACTCTCCCTACTTTGCTATTGTTGAAACACAAGCTATCAATGTCCATGCCCACAAGGAGATTATTATCAGGCATAATCATATCGATCCAAATAAATGGAGTCCGATTATCTATAATTTCCGCCACTATTTCGGTCTTGGAGTATGAGTAAAATGTTTGTAGGAGAATTATTTCCCTTCTCATCCAGATAATGGCGTAGCCGT